>JBCNOR010000528.1:0-3935 GCA_039593785.1 Niabella sp.
GGCAGGAGCTACGGTAGTAGTGATAGCTAATGAGGCATCCTCGCTGGAGGATACCGTCAAAGAATTAGGTAATGAGCATTTAGGTATATTATGTGATGTATCTAAGCCTGCTGAAGTAAAGGATGCTATCGCACAAACCCTGCGCCGTTATGGCAAAATGGATGCTATTCATAACAATGCCGGTATTGCCGCGCCATCCAAACCGCTACACCTGACCACAGACGATGAATGGGAGCTGTTATTTGAAGTAAACCTGAAAGGGATCTATCATACCACAAAATATGGGCTGGATGCATTGATCGCAACCCGCGGCTGTATCCTTAATACCAGCAGCCTGGTAGGGGAAATAGGGCAGGAGAACCATGCGGCGTATACGGCTACCAAAGGGGCGGTGAATAGCTTAACCAAGTCTATGGCGCTGGACTATGCACCTTACCATATCCGTGTAAATGCTTTAGCGCCTGCGGCGGTGTGGACGCCCATGCTGCGGAAGTGGAATAGTGAACAGGAAAATGAGGCATCTATGGAAGAATACCTGCGGAATATTCATCCGCTGGGTTATTGCCCGGAAGGGGATGTGATTGCCGATGCGGGTGTGTTCCTGCTATCAGAGAAAGCACGGTTTATTACCGGCTGTATTTTGCAGGTAAGCGGTGGCGCGGAGCTTGGGTATAGAAGTTTGATGAATGGGGGAAGGAAGGTGTATAGGGAAGAGTAGGGGACTAGTTAATTGAAGAAGTTGTGATTTAATCATACAGATTAACCCTGGGTACTTTTGGGACGCTGCTTTATAGAACTGATGTTATTTATTTAAGATGTCTATAAAGAATTATTAGTGCTAACAGCCACTTTAATGAAGATGCTTTTTTTAATTCTGTTTGTAAAGCCATCCTCTATTTAGCGCCAGGGCTTTTAACTTTTTCGCCTTTTTATCAACCTGATTGTTTGATAGCCCATTAAAGTCTATGGTAGCGTGTCCATCAAAAGGGTTATTATCTTCAACACAAGGTAAGGCTTCTGTATCACATTCATTAGAGGTTACTCCCAGAACGCCAATAGAACCGTTAGGATTGGTTGCTATAAAGTGATGGTAAGATCCTTCAGCAGTAAACTTTTGGCCATTATAAACTGAAAGTTTTCCCTCATCTTTTGGCGTAGGTTTAAACACCTGGGAAGTTATTGAAAATGCTTGTGAAGAGATACTGTCAGCTTGTACAAAGGATGGATGGACTTGTCTTAAAAGTAGGGTATCTTGATTCATTGCTCTGACTTCAAAATAGTTATTAGTTTTTGATTTAAAGTTTGCCAGTCTTGGACATTAGTTAAGCTGAGCGTTGCCTCGTCTGTTTCATCGTTACTAAGATTTAAAGATTGGTAAAATCCAGATTTTGCATTTAGGTCCATATTAAAAGATATTTCATGACCGTTTACAGTCCATTCTGCCTGAATACCTCCATTAACTGTAGGATACAAGTACGGAAGAGGTAATGAGGATTCATAATTATCTTCAAATACTTCGGAAAGCCATTTCATGAGGTCTTTTTTTGGGGCACTTCCTTCACCATTTAACCAACCATCGGTAAGGTTTGAAAGTTCCTGAAGCCTCGTTGGAATATCTAAAGGATCCAGAATGGAAATATGTTCAATGGATTCAAGGGTTACGAGTTTATCATATTTATTGAACTTACCCAACCCTGTAATTAACACGCGACAATTTTGTTCGTAATTATTAAAAGCTTCCAATACTGTATTGGCATGTTGTTCATGTAAATCTGCGATGATCTTTTGTCCACCATTATCTATTAAGATGGTGAATGTTAATTTATTTTTATCAACCTCGGGAATAAGGCCCCGTAGAGTAGTTTCAATTGTTACTTCTGTTATTTTAGAAGAAGCAAGTACTAATTTCTTTCTTGTCGCTTTTGTAAGCCTGGCTTGCAAATTAGAACCGGGACTAAAATCTATGGCTTCGTCATCTTTTAGACGCTTACCAATACGGTTAAAATAACCTAATAAATTTTCAGGTATATATTTTGTAACATCTTCACTTTTTTCAGCAGCCTCTATTGAGTACAAAATATTCTCTTTGGCTTTTTCAAAGAAAGAGTGGTTTTCATTCGGAAAAATTCCATAAGAAGAGGTAACTAATAATATTTTAAGTATTGCGCTTCCTTCATCTATTGTTGATAGTTTTAAAGATACACCATCACTGAAGCCTCTTGGAACGCGTTTTCTTTCTTGATTATCCTCTAAATAAAGCCATTTAGCAACCTCAATGAATAATTCCTCCAGGGCAGCAAAATCTTCAAGCAATTCTAAAGGAATTGCGTGATCTTCAAAACGTTTGCCTGTCAAACGGGGAGTTAAAAATTCTTCACTCGAAAGCATTGCCTATTTTTAGTTGAAAGTATATTATAAAGCAATTTAAGCAATTTGTTCAGAAATGTACAAAGTTGGAGCTAAGCTAGCCTATCAGATTTATAGTTTTCAATGTTTTATGGCAAACAGCTCGTTTAACTCCACATCCAATGCAGCGGCTAGTTTAACGAGCTTTACAAAAGTGAGATTTACCTGCCCGCTTTCAATTCTGCTAAGATCACCAGCATCTATACCAGTCCTGGTTTCCATATCAACCTGAGTAAGGCCCTTCAATTTTCTAAGGGCTTTTATGTTGTCTCCTAATGTTAATAGTATGTCTTTTGATTCTTCCACATAGGTAAAGTGATAAAAAATGTCCGCAGAAAAAATGTAGAATTCTACATTTTTATCGAAAAAATTCCTATATTTGTGTATAATCAGGATGATAATTACTTAATTAAAAGGCTCTTTTTAAAATCTGGATAACAAGTTATATACACTGGTCTTTTCTCCATCATTCATTAGTCAACCCATAAAATATCTTTGTTATGCAAACAAAATCACGACCGATAACCGTTTCCCCCGACGCTCAGGCTCCTTTGCTTGCAACTTTGTACAGCAGAATTTATGAGCTGCACGAAAACTTTAACGGGTTTGTGAAAAGTGAATGTAACTGGACGCCGCACTGGTATGATTTCTATCTGCAGCATCCAGAGAAGTGCCCTGCAGAAGATTTGGAAATGATTGTTAAAATAGCCGGTGATCTTGCCCGGGACTTACAGGTTTTAACAGCCCGTTGTAAGCAGACATTAGAAAATGGTAAAGCGGCTAATTAGGATTTTTGTAGTGGTTAAAGCATGGAGGATAATAAGAATTCAATCTAACTTATACGAATAGATAAATTGCTTTAAAGCATACGATAAAAGCCCTCTGGATGTACAAAATTTCAATTACAAAGGCAATCATTCCTTTTACCGATCCCCAATTTTCTAGTCTATACCAGCAATTTTCTATTAACCACCTTTATTCATTCGGTCTTAAACCACAAAATTGCTATCTCATACCCCCAATTTCCTATAAAAGAACAGCAAATTGCAGTTGTTATACTCCGTTAATGGAGCTCTGAACCGCAATTTGCTATTAGTACACTGTATTAAACAGGTATTATGCCTCTGTTTCCGGCTTAGGGGCTGCTCTCGCGATGGTTCGTCCGGGGAAACGTTGCTTCAGATCATTAACGATGCTTTGGGTACCCTGCACACCTGCATCAGCTGCCCGTTTGGCCGAGTTATAAAATACCAGCGCGGCGCTGTAACTCTCGTTACCGGCTACTATCATGGTATCATCAATGGCCTCCATCAGGCTTTTTAAGGGTTGCTGGATCTTGGTAAGCGATTTTACCAATTCCATATCCTTTTTAAATTCCATTACCTGTAAGTAAGGCGGCACCAGGTGCGGATTGGTTTCTGCATAACCCAGTGCCTTGTCCACAAACGGCAGGGATTTATCACCCATACGGGCATATATCCGTTTTTCGTCAGGACTTAATTTTAACAGAAAGGGTAGTTGGGTTTTAA
>JBCNOR010000529.1:0-3926 GCA_039593785.1 Niabella sp.
CATGAAAATAGTTGCTTTATTTTTTGTGACGCTGTTTTTTGCAGGATGTTCCCCAGCGAAGATTAAACAGCCCGCAGAAACTTTTATGAATCCTGTATTGCCGTCCGGCGCAGATCCTTACAGCTTTTATAAAGATGGTTATTACTATTATACGCACAGCGCACAAAACAAGCTTATTTTATGGAAAACCAAAAGTATAGCCGACCTTAAAAATGCGGAAAAAAAAGTGGTTTGGACACCACCATCAAATACAGCGTACTCAAAAGAATTATGGGCGCCCCAGATCCATTTTATCAATGGCAAGTGGTATATGTACTTCGCAGCAGATGATGGCAATAACTATAATCACAGGATGTACGTTATAGAAAATGCGGCTTCGGATCCTATGCAGGGCCAATGGGAATTTAAAGGTAAAGTAGCCGATGCTACCAATAAATGGGCAATAGATGCCGATGTATTTAAACATAAGGGCAGGCTATATATGATATGGTCTGGATGGGAAGGCAATGAAAACGGGCAGCAGAATATTTATATCGCGCGTATGAAAAATCCATGGACGATAGAAAGTGAGCGCGTCAAAATTTCAAGCCCGGAATTAAAATGGGAAACACATGGCCGTTTGCCGGGGCAGACGCGTGACCAGGTGAATGTAAATGAAGGTCCACAGTTTTTAAAGCATAAAGACAAGATCTTTATTATTTATTCTGCCAGTGGTTGCTGGACAGATCATTATACATTAGGGATGTTGTCAACATCTGCTGATGCCGACCTGCTTAATGCTTCCAGCTGGAAGAAACATCCCCAGCCTGTGTTCCAGGCCGAGCCCGGCACTGGTGTTTATGCGGCGGGACATAATTCATTCTTTAAATCACCCGATGGTAAGGAAGATTGGATACTCTATCATGCCAATTCCGAACCAGGCCAGGGTTGTGGCGGACATCGCTCGCCAAGGGCGCAAAAATTTACATGGAGGAAAGATGGTACACCTGATTTTGGTAAACCATTAAGCACTACGCAAACTTTAATAGCGCCCTCAAAAAAATAAATAAAGTTTTATTGTTACTACTTGCCCACCTGCCTTTAAAAAGTAGGTGGGCTTTTTGATGCCTGATAGTCAACTATCCATGTGTATACTTTTAAAAAACTTTAAAAAGTATATAGGGGGTGATTATGCAGAAGTGGCGTGAAAGATAGTTACCTGAACATCAAAGCGGTATATTTTTTGCATTCTATTAACGGTTGTGATATAATCATTATCAGGATTACTTAATTGTAGGTCTAATGACAAACAACGTTTGCTGTAACATTTGTCTGATAAGATAAACGTATCCGGCTGTTTTACAAAGATTGCATTTGCTTACCCGGGGTACATCTGCACTTAATAATACATGAGAACTTTTTTAAACCACTCATAATATATTATCTATGGAGAGAAAAACTCAACGGCCTCCTAAAGGCCTTGTTTTTAGGTTAGGTAGCAAAATCGTTTTTTCGATTTTAGGCTTTTTGATTATCGGCCAGTTAACTGCTTCTGCCCAACAACCTGTTACCGTAACAGGGGTGGTGGCGTCTTCAACGGGTGATCCCATACCCGCTGCCACTGTTATGGAGAAGGGAACTAATGTAGCAACGGTGTCTGATGACCAGGGTAAGTTTTCAATTGCAGTGTCTAACGCCAACGCCATATTGGTTTTTAGCTCTGTAGGATATGCCAGCCTGGAACTGCCGCTGAACGGGCGCACAGCGCTGGACACTATCAAATTATCTCCGGCTTCAACAGAAACCAATCTTGAAGAAGTGGTGGTAGTAGGGTATGGTACTATGCGCAAATCGGACCTGACTGGTTCTATTTCCACTGCAAAGGGAAGCGATATCATTAAGGGCCAATCATTCAACGCATTGGAAGGCTTGAAAGGCCGGGCAGCAGGGGTGAATATCTTTTCAAACACTGGTCAGCCGGGAGGAGAAATGCGCGTGATCATCAGGGGGCTTGCTACTATTAACGCTTCAGCCAACCCATTGTATGTTGTGGATGGGGTGGTAATGCAAAATTTCCAGTTTCTGAACCCTAATGATATAGAATCCATAGAGGTGCTGAAAGATGCATCTTCGGCGGCTATTTACGGGGCGCGCGGTGCCAACGGCGTTGTGCTGGTAACTACAAAGCGCGGTGCTACCGGTGCTAAAAAAGCGCAGTTATCTTACGCCGGTTCTATATCTGTAGGAAAAATGGCAAGGTATATTGATGTGATGGATGCCAACGAGTGGATGGCTACCTTTAAGCAGGGACTGGAAAATGCAAACGCCTGGCAGGGTAGGAACTACACTACCGATCTCTCTAAAATATTTACCGATCCGTATTTGTTCAACTCCGATGGTTCTCCGAAGTTCAATACCAACTGGCAGAAGGAAGCTTCCCGCACCGCTGTTTCTCACAACCACCAGTTAAATATCCAGCGGAGCATGGACAAAGCATCCATTGGCGCGTTTTTAAACTATACAGATCAGCAGGGTATTTTGCTCAACTCTTATTTTAAAAGATTGAATGCCAAACTGGCCTATGATGATAAGCCAACCGACTGGTTATCTACAGGAGTTAACCTGCTGGTTAATCATACCTGGGGTAACCGTACTTCGGATAATCCTTATGGACAGGGAGCTTTGCGTACGATGGTAGAGCAGTTGCCGTTTTTACCCGTTAAGCTGGCCGATGGTACCTATGCACAAACCAATAATATAGGGACTACCGCTATTCCCATCGATCAAAACAACCCCGGCGGCACCACACAGGGCTTCCAGCCGGAGGGCGTTGGTAATCCTGTTGAATTACTCGAACGGATGGAGGCCATGCAGTATAGAACACAGATCTTTGGTAATGCGGCCCTTACGTTTCATTTAGCCAAAGACCTCGAATTGAAAACCCAGTTCGGTGTAGATTATCAGATTAACAGGGCAACCAACTATATTCCGTTTACGCCAAGGCCACTTATTAATCAGAACTCTGAGGGATCGGCATCTGCATCGAGTGCGTCAACCTTCTACTGGCAGGAGGAAACTTATCTTACCTATAAGAAGCGTATAGACAGGCATTCTATTAACGCCATGTTAGGTTTGTCATGGCAGGAAAATTTATACAACTATTTTTCCTCGTCCGACAGCAAGTTTGTCGATGATTATTTCGGGTTCTACAATATGGGCCGGGGAACCAACCGCCCTACCGTAGGTAGCGATTATGATAAATGGGCTATGAACTCTTATTTTTTCAGGGGCGCCTACTCTTATGATAACAAGTATATGGCTACCATAACAGGTCGTTATGACGGCTCGTCTAAATTCGGACCTAACTCTAAATATGGTTTTTTCCCCTCGGTGGGTTTAGGCTGGCTGATCTCGAACGAGGAGTTTATGAAAAATTCCGAAACATTGAGCCGTTTGAAGATACATTCTTCTATTGGTGCCACCGGTAATTCCGAGATCGGTACTTATGCTTCCCTGGCTCGTGTGGGACAGTCCAATACCATTATCGGTGAAGCCTTACGTGTCGTATCTTATTTAAGTAATATGCCCAACCCTGATTTAAGATGGGAGCGCACTACGCAATGGGATGCAGGTATAGACATGGGCTTGTTTAATAACCGCTTAAACCTGGAGCTTTCTTACTATTACAAAAATACGAAGGACTTGCTGCTCAGTCGTCCGCTTCCACCATCAGTTGGCTTTTCCAGTGTAACTCAAAACGTAGGAGCGGTTTCCAACCGTGGTGTCGATATCCTGCTTACCGCATACCCGGTTCAAAACGATAATTTCCAATGGACATCAACGGTTAATATGAGCTATAATAAAAGCCGTGTGGAAAAGCTGGATGAAAATGCGTCCATCGATCCGATCACCCGAAAAAGGCAAAACACGACCGACCGATTCGTAGG
>JBCNOR010000053.1:0-14181 GCA_039593785.1 Niabella sp.
CGATCTGCTGGCTGTATATGATGCCCGGTATGAATCCCGCCGGGATCTGCAGGGCGATATTGATATTGCCTTAAACCGCAGTACCGACAAGGGTAATACCTGGTTACCGATACAAAAGATCATTGATATGGGAACTTTTAACGGATTGCCCGAGAAATTCAACGGGGTATCAGACCCGGCAGTACTGGTGGATCAAAAAACGGGAAACATTTTTGTAGCAGGACTTTGGATGCATGGCGTATTGGATGATAAAGGTAAATGGATTGAAGGTCTTACCGATACCAGTACCAACTGGAACCATCAATGGCGCAGTAAAGGTTCTCAACCGGGTTTTGATATCAAGCAAACATCGCAGTTCCTGATCGTAAAAAGTACTGATAACGGCAAAACCTGGTCAAAGCCGGTAAACCTTACCCGGATGTGTAAAAAAGAGGAGTGGTGGCTTTGGGCGCCCGCTCCCGGAAGCGGCTTTACCATGGATGACGGAACGTTAGTGTTCCCAACGCAGGGGAGAGACCAAACCAGCAAGGCTTTTTCTACCATAACTTACAGCAAAGACGGGGGTAAAACCTGGGTCACCGGTACACCCGCTTATGGCCTTTCCACTACGGAATGTATGGCTGCCCAGCTATCGGATGGCTCTATTATGCTCAACATGCGAACCAATGCCAATAAAGATCTTACCGGGGAGGGCAATGGGCGCGCAGTAGCAGTAACAAAAGATATGGGACAAAGCTGGACGGTGCATAAAACTTCGCGTAGTGCACTTCCGGAGCCGGTTTGTATGGCTAGTTTGTATAAACATGTATACAAAGCCAAAGATGGCAGTAAAAAAAATGTACTGCTATTCTTTAATCCCAACTCTACTACCAAACGAAACTATCTAACATTAAAAGTGAGCCTGGACGATGGCAATACATGGCCGGCTGACAAATTTATTTTGCTGGATGAATTCAGTGGCAGCGGGTATTCCTGTATCACGTCGGTTGATAATGATACGATAGGTATTATATATGAAGGCAGCCAGGCCCATCTCACTTTCGAAAAAATAAACATACAGGAGATCATTCAATAATATATAAGACGCATGTGCATTCTGCCATTTTCCGGGATCATACACGCTATTCTATCTGTCCATAAAATATAAAAAAATAAGATGAATATAAACAAACTCGAAGGGCTGCTTGCAGCAACGTTTAGTACATTTGATGAAAACAAAGAATTGAAACTGGACCTTGTTCCGCAGGTGGTAGAGAAGCTGATCGCCGACGGTGTAAAAGGCATTTTTGTGGGCGGCACCAATGGAGAGGGTCTGAGCCTTTCCACGGAAGAGCGTATGGCTATTACCGAAGCCTATGTGCAGGCCGCGAAAAAAAGAATATTGATATTTACCCATGTGGGACATAGCTCTATAAAAGAAGCCCGTAAGCTGGCAGCCCATGCTCAGGAAGCTGGCGCAGACGCTATTTCTGCCGTATCAGCTTTTTATTTTAAGCCACAGTCTGCCGAAAACCTGGCCAACTGTATGGCCCAGATCGCAGCGGCAGCACCTGATCTTCCTTTTTATTATTATCATATTCCTTCTGTAACAGGATTAACGATAGGGGTGATCGATTTCCTGAAACATGCTGAAACAAAGATTCCCAACCTGGCAGGTATCAAATACACCGCCAATACACTACACGAATACCAGGATTGCCTGAATTATAAAAATGGTAAATACGATATTTTATTTGGATACGATGAATTACTGTTACCGGCCCTGGCCATTGGCGCAAAAGCTGCAATAGGAAGCACCTACAGTTTTGCAGCTCCCATGTACCAGCGGGTAATAGAACTGTTCAAGCAAAAAAAGATAGAGGAAGCCGCAACAGCCCAGTTTGAATGTATAAAAATGATCCGGGCCCTGGGAAAATATGCTCCAATTCCCACTCAAAAGCAAATTTTAAAATTAACAGGCCTGGACCTAGGTGGTTGCAGACTGCCTTTAGTGGCCCTGGATGAAGCTCAATGTAAAGACCTGAAGGCCTACCTGGGTGAGATCTCTTTTTTTGAAACCCTGGATCAGGCCCGAAAATTAAAGGTTGATCCGGCCCTTGTTGCATAGCGGGCGTAATCTTCAACCTGACCTAAAAACGATATTGCATATGAAAATGGAGAATCCCAAATACAAATGGATGGTAGTAGGCCTGCTCTGGTTCGTTGGGCTGCTCAACTACCTCGACCGCCAGATGCTTTCAACCATGCGGCCGGCCATGCAGATAGACATTGCTGAACTGCAAAGCGCAGAAACCTTTGGCATATTAATGTCGATCTTTTTATGGATCTATGGTTTTATGAGCCCTGTATCAGGAGTAATAGCAGACCGGGTTAACCGTAAATGGCTGATCGTTTTCAGCCTCTTCGTTTGGTCTGCCGTTACCTGTCTTATGGGCTTTGCTGATTCATTCACTGAGCTAAAATGGTTGCGTGGTATTATGGGCTTAAGCGAAGCAGTTTATATACCGGCAGCCTTGTCCCTGATCGCCGATTATCATACTTCCAAAACCAGGTCGCTGGCAATAGGTATTCACATGACCGGCTTGTATTTTGGCCAGGCGCTGGGCGGATTCGGCGCTACTTTCGCTAAAGAGTATTCCTGGCATCAAACTTTTTATCTTTTCGGCCTGGTAGGTATTATTTATGCTATTGTACTGGCCGTTCTATTAAGAGAAAAACGGGTAAAGGCCACTGTCAGTACGATAGTAACGAAGTCACACAACACTAACCTGTTAAAAGGTGTGGGATGGCTTTTGAGCAACCTGTCTTTTTGGGTGATACTATTTTATTTTGCAATGCCAAGCTTACCCGGGTGGGCTACCAAAAACTGGCTCCCCACCTTGTTTTCCGAAAGCCTGAGAATAGACATGGCTGTTGCAGGTCCTATTGCTACCATTACAATTGCGGCCTCCTCTTTCCTGGGTGTTATTATGGGAGGTATTATTTCAGATAAGTGGGTTCAAAAAAATATAAAAGCCAGGGTATACACAAGCGCAACAGGCGTTTTTTTAACCATCCCTGCTATACTGATACTGGGTTTTGGAAATACCACTTTTGTATTGATACTTGCCGCTATACTTTTTGGTGTTGGCTTTGGAATGTTCGACGCCAACAATATGCCCATACTATGCCAGTTTGTACCGGCAAGATACAGGGCCACGGCCTACGGACTCATGAATATGACAGGGGTATTTTTCGGGGCCTTCATCACCAGCATGCTGGGAAAGTCATCAGACGAAGGCCACCTGGGAAGAGACTTTGCATTAATGTCCGGAGTAGTACTCCTGGTATTGATCATACAACTGGCCGTTTTAAAGCCCAGGGTGCAGGAACTGGAAGATTAATGACTCCCTAATGATTGAAAAAACAGGATTAAAAAACGATTGCTGCAGTTGCCACTGCATAAAGTTTACAATATGATAATTCAATAAGGCATGTGATTTTTAGGAAGAAAGTAAACCGGTATCTAATTTTGTAGAACATTAATACAAAAATATGTTACTCCCCAATACTGGCAACTAACTGTAGTGTTTTTGGGTCGCCTGAGTTTTTATAAAGCATAATATTTTACATATGAAATGAGCCATAAGCACTTTGCACCACACCAGGTAATAAGTAGTTGGCGAATTCCATCTGACCATTAAAGAAATCAAAAATTAAACAGATGAAAATGGTTCGAAAACTGCACGTCATTTTATATGTGTGCCTCTCCTGTAGTATGTTACTGGGCTCCTGTGCCAAGGAACTCAATCAATATTACAACCCTAAAGGTTCTCTGGATAAGAATATTGTTGAAGTGCTGGAAGCAGATGGGCGTTTCTCTTTATTTGTTAAGATGATAGATAAAACAGGCCTGAGAAAAACGCTGGGCGCCTCTGCCATGTACACCTGCCTGGCGCCCAATGATGAACAGGTTACTGCCTATCTTTCAAAACTAGGCTATAGCGGTGTTGAATCGGTTCCGGATGCTGTTTTAAGAAGATATATCAATTATCATTTCATCAACGGCATGTACTACGAGTATGATATCAATAAATTATACAACAGTGCTACTTCGCTGATTAATAAATCGAGGGCTACCAATTTTACGACCCGCACAGAGGGAACTACCCCCGGTAAACGTATCAGGCTTTTTTCGGGGTCTTTCTTACAGGCCCAGCAGGATGATTATATAACGCTTTACGGAACACCGGGCGGTGACCAAAAATTCCTGATCGAAGGTATTGCGATTGCCGAGCCTGACAAGGATGCCAGCAATGGTGTCATACATGTATTAGGAGCACCTTTAGAGATTGCACCACGTACCGACGAAGCATTGGCATCAGATCCCCAAACATCCATCTTCAGCTCATGGATAGAAAAGCATGTTCAATTTGAACTCGGGGAAAAGGATGAATTCGGATGGGTGGATACTACTTTGTACAAGTCCTTTTCATTTGGCCGGAACCTCGCCAACGAATCCGTATTATCAACCGTATTAGCGCCCACCGATGATGCGATCCGGGCTTATTTTCAACCTTACCTCCAGTATATCGATAATACGATCGACTCAGTACCGAGGAGGGTGATGTATACCCTTATACGCTCAGCTCTTATAGAAAACCTATGGTATAAAAGCGACCTGAAACGATTAAACCCGGACTGGAAGTCGATTTCGGGCTACTCGCGTATGATTGTTGACGTCCCTTCTATTATAACCGGCTCACTTCGCGCCAGCAATAGCTTTATATACAAAGTAAACAAACTGATCGAATCACCCGAGATGAGTAGCGTAGCCGGTGGCGTTTACCTGAGGTATAAAAAATACAGCCAGTGGTACTGGATGTTCTTATCTGCCGGTTTGAGCGAGGGTCTCTTCGACTGGCAGTATTACCAGCATAGCCCTAAAACCGTGCTGATTCAATCGGATGAAGTATGGGGATTCCCCCTGGCCGAAGACATGCTTGAGGCGGACAGGTTGTATCGCGTGCAACAATGTAAGGCGGGTATCTTTAATATTGATGTCAGGGCGGATGGCGGGTTCAGGAAAAAATTCTATCCTACCAATTTTGGATATATTCTTTATGATAACGGAAAATTCTTTGACTATACCGGGAACAGCGTTAACCTGGTTTCTCCTACGCCTGAGTGGGAAGCTTCCAATGGCGCTATATATGGCATCGACGGCTTCCTGAAGCCACTTGATAAATTAAACGATACTATAACAGTATACAACCTGATGAAAAGAGATCCTGAACTTTCTCTTTATATCTCAGCACTCGACCGTTCTGGTATTGCCTCGCAACTGCAGTTGACAGGGTTCTTTACTTATTCGGTGATCGCGCCAAGAAACGCAGCTATAACGGCAGCAGGTATCAATGTAGCTACGCTCAATGCAACCGAGCTAAGAAACTTTGTTCAGGCTTATATTATTCCTAACCGTTACATTTTTACCGACGGTGACTTTAACGGGCAAATTGCGAACAAGAATGGTGAACTATTAACCGTAGGCGGCCAATGGGAGACCTTCGGAATTACCAACACAGCGGGGAAAACGGTAAAACCCGTTGTATCCAATACGCAGGGAAGTAATGGAGTCATCCACAAAATCAATACTGTATTCTAAAAACTAAATGCTTTTCAAAATCATGAACGAAAACTTTTTATATAAAGGTATATTGGTTTTGGCTTTTCTGGTGGCAGGCCTGAGGTCCCAGGCGCAGGATGCTGCCGTACTGAGGGGTGTAGTTTACGATAAGAAGGGAGGTAAACCGTTAGCCGACGTATCTGTAATGATCGTAAATACCAATAACCTGGCGCTAAATGGTAATAAAACAAACGAGGAGGGAAAATTTGATGTGATAAACTCAAAAGGAGGCAGTAAGATCGTATTCTCAAACATGGGCTACCAGACCCAGGAAAAGGAGATAGGCGACAAAACCTTTTTTACCATTTATCTTTCAGAAGACAGCAGCTCTATGGAAATCGTAAAAGTGGTTTCTACCGTACAGAAGAAAGCTGACCTTGGTTTTTTAAGTATCGATAAAAGGGAGTTGTCCAGCGCCGTAGCTTCGGTTGACCTGGAAAACACCGAGAAAATGCCGGTTGTAAATGTGGAGCAACTCTTACAAGGTATGGCGCCTGGCTTGCAGGTAGTATCGGCCAGCGGTGATCCTGGCGCCGCAGCCAGTATACGGATCAGGGGTATCTCCAGTATATCGGGTATGAACGATCCCTTATGGATCGTTGACGGCGCAGAGATCATTGGCAATAATTACCAGGTAGCCAGTATCACCGATTTTGGATTCAGTCCCATAGGCGACCTGGATCCGTCGGATATTGCTTCGATCGACATTTTAAAAGATGCATCGGCAACCGCCTTATATGGATCAAGAGGGGCTAATGGTGTGATTGTTATTCAAACCAAGAGAGGTAAAAAAGGGAAGGCTCAGTTACAGGTAAATACCAAATTCACTTTAACAGAAGTGCCGCGTACGATACCGATGTTGTCGGGCGATGAGCAACGCATTTATTATATTGAAAAAACTACGGGCGGGCTGGATAATGGAACTTCCTTTCCCGAGCTGAGAGGTGACCTGACCCGATCCGATGCATGGATGTTTAATAATAATACCGACTGGACAGATGTTATAACGCGGAAGGGTATATTTCAGCAATATAATACCGCTTTGAGCGGAGGCGGCGACCGGATCAATTACTACTGGGGTTTAGGTTATGCCAACCAGTATGGAACCACCAAGGGAACAGGGTACGACCGGTTCAATACAAGATTCAACTTAAACTATAAGGTTTCCGATAGATTCAAAGTCACGGCCGACCTGAACTATACTAATTCACTAACGGATAAACGAGGGCAGGAGCATCCTATCACCAATGGTAACCAGGAGCTCAATCCCTTATTATTAGCGCGGCAGATCCCTGCCTATTTCCCGGTATATTCACGCAATGGATTAAATTATTTCCTGGACCGGAATATCACCATCTCTTCGCATTCGAGATATAATCCGCTCGCCCTCATAGACTATTCTACCTATTTTACAAGAGCCAATCGTTTTATGGCTTCAACCTCGGTAGATTTTAAAATACGGAGCAATATAGATTTTCGTGCACAGGTATCAACGGATTTCCGGGAATCGGCCGATGAATACTTCCTGCCAGGTTACGCAACTGATGCTTTACCTGGAGAGATATTATATAATGCCGGTTTGCAAACTGAAGGATACCAGCTGATGATTAACAGCAATAATCGCTTAACCTGGTCTGCTATTAAAAAGAAAGACCATCGGCTTACTTTTACCGGTGTACTCACTTATAATATAGACCGTAATAATTCTACCGAGATACAATACTATAATAGTGCCTCGCCTCAATTGAAATCAGCAGACGCCGCTGCAATTATATCAGCGGCTACGGGTAATTATGGAACCTCGAAATACCTGGGGATGTTTGTGCAGGGGCATTATGCCATGAAAGACCGTTACTTCCTGACGGTTACGGGGAAAACAGAAGGAGACTCAAGGTACGGGGCTGATAATCCTTATTCCATTTTCCCTGCTATTGGCGGCGCATGGGAAATAAGCAAAGAATCTTTTTTAGCAAATGCCGACTGGATCACTTTTATCAAACCCAGATTTGCCTATGGTGTTACGGGAAATTTACCCCGGTTGAACAACCTGTATGATATCGCCTATGGTACCGGAACCGGTTACCTGGGCCAAACCTATACTTATCCTTCTAAATTCGCTAACGACAATATCAGGGAAGAGCGTACAACCGAATATAATATGGGTATGGACTGGAGCTTTTTCAAAGACAGGCTTACCGGACAACTGGATTTTTACTCCAGAACAACCAACAACCTGCTGTTACAGGAGCGACTGTCTTCTACCTTAGGCTATGCATCTCAATACATCAATTTTGGTACCGTACGCAACTCCGGTTGGGAGCTGGGCATCACCGGCATTATTCTGAAAGGCAGCGATACTAAATTACGTTGGAAATCGTTCTTCAATATTGCCACTAACCGTAACAGAATTATAAAATTGCCTGAGCTTTTTGACGCCAACGCATTTACCGTAAGTCAGTCTGGTTTTACCTCCAAGTTACAGGAAGGCGATGTAGTGGGCGCGTTCTATGGGTACCAGGCATTGGGGGTATACTCACGAGATGATGATGCTATTTTGAGAGATGCCGAAGGCAATACTATTTATGAAGCCGATGGTATTACACCCAAATATATGCGTTATGGTTCTTCTACCGGCCGCCAGTTTAAAGGAGGAGATATGATCTATGCTGATATCAACGGCGACGGGGTGATCAATGAACTGGACCGGGTACAGATAGGTGATGCCAGCCCGCAATTCTTTGGTGGCTGGAACAATACTTTCAATTACAGGAACTGGATAGTGACCTTAAACCTGCAATACCAAACCGGTAATGATATCATTAATGCTACCCGCCAATATATGGAGCGAATGACCGTTTCTCATAACCAGTCCCAATCTGTATTAGCAAGGTGGCGTCGCCAGGGGGATATTACCAATATGCCAAGAGCTCAGCCGGATAATTCCTGGAACTCCGCTGCATCAACGCGCTGGGTAGAAGACGGATCTTACCTGCGTTTAAAGACAGTGTCTTTAACCTATACAGCCGGTAAAGAGCTGGTTAGAAAAATCGGGTTAGGTGTGCGTCAACTCAGCTTTTTTGTTACGGGATACAACCTGTATACCTGGACGCGCTACCTGGGGCTGGACCCTGAAGTACCTATAACCGGCAGTGTGTATTTGTTTGGTATTGATAATGCCACCACCGCGCCGCCAAGGCAGTACACACTGGGACTAAACATCGGGTTTTAAATAAACAAAAATGATTGAATCGCTGGCAAAGCAAAAAAAATAAACAGATGACAGCTAGAATAAAATACTCCCTACTGGTTGTAACAATTACCCTTTCTTTCTCCTGCAATAAGCTACTGGAGGTGGACGTACCGGATAATCTGGTTCATAACGAATTCTGGCAAAACCGGGACCAGGTGTTTGCTTCGTTAATGGGGTTGTATACCTCTGTACAAGGTAATCTGAATTCGTTCCAGGTTTGGGGCGACTCGCGCTCCGGTCTTTATGAACCAGGCCCGAGAGATGCCTTCACTACCAGCCATGCACAGTTCCTGTCGCATGATATTTACCCCGAGAACGGTTTGTTATCCTGGAGTAATATTTATAAATCGATCGGCTGGATTAACGCATTCATTAAAAATGCTCCGCTGGGTTTAGCCAAGGATCCCACTTTTAAGGAAGAAGAGCTGAAAACGATGCTGGGAGAAGCCCATGGGTTAAGAGCGCTGAATTACTTTTACCTCGTAAGAGCATTTAAAGAAGTTCCCATCATTACAGAACCCTATGAATCGGATAACCAGCAGGTCAATACGGTTGCTGCTGCTGAGTCTGCTGTATTGGAATTGATAGAAGCCGATCTGACCATTGCTTTGGCCCAGGCGCCCGAAACATTTGAAGAAGTAACCTACCGTTACGGCAGGATCACAAAAAATGCGGTAAGAGCCTTATGGGCTGACGTTAAACTCTGGAAGAATGATTACCAGGGCGTATTAACCCTATGCGCGCCTTTAGATCAACAATATCAATCAAGACTGTTAGCGCCATTAGAATGGTATAGTATTTTTAATCCGGGCAACTCTCAGGAGGCCATATTTGAATTGCAACATGTACAAACAGGACCTGGTTCACCGGTATATAATTGGTTCGCCAATTTTTCTACAACCGCAACAGGAGGTGCTACCTGGCTGGGTAATTCTGTTAACCTGATGCTGGCCAACTCAGAGATATTATATCCGACAGCTTTGCCTGGCTATATTAGTTCCGACACCATCAGGTTTAAAGACCTTGCCAGCTATCGTTTAGGACAGGGCATTGCGAACGGCTATGGCACCGGTGTAGAAGTATACAAATTCCTCGGTCAACAGGCTTACCAGTTGTCTTACCGGCCCAATAATGATCGCAGAACGGTAAATTATATTTTGTACCGTTACCGTGAAATACTGCTGATGAAAGCTGAAGCCCTGGCCATGTTAAACCGGTACGCAGAGGCCGAAGAGATGATCAACCTGATCCGGGAACACTGCAATATTCCTAAGCTGAACCCGGGCGAAGGGGGAGAAGGAGAAGAATTCTTCAGCCGGTTATTAATGGAAAGAGAAGCTGAACTCGGGTTTGAGGGTAAAGAATGGTTTGCAGCTGTAAGAGTAGCCAGGAGAGCGGGTTTGCAGAATGTGCTGCTTAATAAGTCAGCAACTAATAATTCTATGGGGTACTCTTACCAGGTTACCAGGGCCAGATTGCTGAATCCCGAGAGCTGGTTTCTGCCCTATCATCGCACAGAGATTGAAAACAATCCGAAGCTTCAGCAAAAAGACTACTATAAGAATAAATAAACTGATCATGGTTAAAATCAATAGTATGAAATTTTCATAAAAATTTTCGAGCAAATTCATACCCCAAGCGATGAAAATTTTTATGCAAAATTCTATGTGGCTAAAACATAAAAAAATCTACACATGAAACGTTTCTCTGTTATACTTATTGTATCTGTTATATTGTTCACCGGAAACTCCTGTAAAAGAGAGATGTCGGGTGCCCGCTACGACTCAAATGATGAAATGCAGATCATGGATTATATTGACACAAGGCAGGACCTGAGTATTTTTAAAGAATTGACAGACTATGTTAAACAACGTAATCTTTTAAAAACTGCAGGGTCCTATACGGTCTTTATCCCAAATAATGCAGCCTTTGAGCAGCTATTCAGAACCTTGTCCGAAACAGGACAAACAGTAACTTCAATAAAAGACAGGAGTCCCGAGTTCTGGATTAACTATTTCAGGTATCATTTACTAAATGAGAAAATCAATGCCAATGAATTTGAGTTTGGCCCATTGCCCTCGCCAACGGTGTTTAACAACAAATACCTGATTGCCGATATCAGCGAATCTTATAATGCCATTAATTTAAATAATGCGGCCACTATTACCGAAAGTAATATTGAGTTTACGAATGGCTATGTGAACATAATCAATAATGTTTTAAGCCCTCCGGTAACATCTGTGTATGAAACATTGAAGCAAAGCGGGAAGTACACCACTATGCTGAATATATTTGAAGAGACCGGTTATGCACGGTATTTGAAGGACAGTACCATCACCTTATTTGTTGAAAGTGATGAGGCTTTGGCAAGAGCCCGGTTTAATAAGGCGGACATCCCCAATATCGAAGACTGGGTGAAGTATCATATCCTGCCCGACTCCAGTTACTTCCTGAATATCCTTAGCGGCAAAAGATTTTATTCGTTGTATACCAGGGAGGCCCAAAGCTTCCAGGTAAATGCTTTTGGAAAATACTTTATCAATGAAACCTTTCCTTTTGACCAGTCTAAAGCACTGGGGATTGACAGGGTATGCAGCAATGGTATCTATCATACGGTGGACACTGTGCTTCAAATCGTGGCCGCCAAACCGGCAACCATCCGTTTTAATTTATATCCTCCCGGAAGTCCTTATGGTGCTCAAAATGTATTTACAGAGGCGCCGGCATCAATTGTACTGAATACAGGTACTCAAAGCTATCATCAGAATAAAGAGCCGAAAATTGTTGCATTCAATGCGATGCAGGTAGGCGACTACTTTTGGTTTACTGTTCCTGATGTACCAATAGGTAAGTACAGGATCAGGATGATACACCGGGGCGCTGCTACGCGCGGAAAGTTCCTGGTCATTTACAAGGATGTACTGGTTGCTGAAAATATTAATATGGCCGTGAGCAACGGAACATTTGAAGAATGGAATTACCTGGTATATAACAATTGCGGAGAAATTAATGTAACAGAACGTTCGGATGTTACGCTCTATTTTGCATTTGCCGGGTTTGGCAGCAACAACAGTCCTTCGTATTGCTGCGATATGCTGATGGATATGGTAGACCTGATACCTGTAAACTAACATTTAAATAGCAGAAATGAAATACAGCTCAAAATATTTTAAAATGCTTACCTGGGGCGGCATAGCGATATTGAGTAACTGGTTGGGCGATGTCAATGCCCAGACGGCAAATGACTCGTTGGATATTGTAAAAATGGACAAGCTGGGCATACTGGCTACGGCCCCTTCCATAAAATTTCCGCGGCAAAGCGATGCCGTTTCATTTGCTGAATTATTGCCCGGAACACCGGGTGTTCAGGTTACCGAAACAGGTGTTATAGGAGCGGCTCCGCTACTCATGATCAGGGGTATCAATACGATCAACCTAAAAACAGGCCCTACCATTTACATAGATGGCATCCCGGTAAAATATACAAGAGAGCTGTCTTCATTTCTTTCCAGTTATGAGCCCAGCCGGTTCGGTTTCTTAAATGTAAATGATATCAGGTCTGTTAATGTTTTAAAAGATGCTAAAGATCTGTCGGCATTGGGCGGACGTGGTGCTAACGGGGCTATTTATCTTACTACAGACAGAGGTGAATTTGGCGGCACCAAAATTGAATTTACAGCCAATACCGGTTTTTTGCGCGCCAATTATAAAACGGACAGGATGGGAGGCGACCAGTTTAAAACCTATCTCGCATCTTATCTGAAAGAGAATGGTGCTTCGGATGGCGATATTGCTGCTAACCCTGTTTTCAATCCTTCCTCGGCACAATACAACAACAACACCGATTGGGTGGATATGGTTACACGTCCCGGGCGTTATAACGACTATCACGTCAAGCTAAAGGGTGGTTCGGGCGATGCCAACTATATGTTTAGCGTAGGTCATATGGGCCGCACCGGCACTATCGAAGCTTCAAAGTTCAACCGTACTACAATGCGGTTTAATCTCGATTACAAATTGTCTTCCCGGTTTGAGATATCCAATAACCTGAGTTACTCCAATACTGGGTCCAGGTATTCGGAAGAGGGATACAACTGGGGTGTACACCCGTTTTTTACCGCCGCTACCAAAGCTCCTTTTATGAACAGTTATTCGTATAACGACGAAGGCGTTCAAACCAGGCTGCTGGCCAATGTTGATGTATTGGGTAAAAGCAATCCACTGGCATTAGTGCAAAATATGAGAAACAGCAATGAAGAGAACAGGGTAGACGGCATTATATCGGGCCTGTGGCATATTGAAAAAGGACTATCGCTGAATACTTCCTTATCCGTTAGTTATTATAATATGCGGGAAAGCCAGTACAGGCCGGCACTGGGTATTGTAGCAGACAGGAACAGGATCAGGCAGAATGCCAACCGCAATTCCAGCGAGTTTACGTTTATCTGGAATAGCTATTTGCTTAAAACCGGCAGCTGGTCGGGCAATATAAACTACAAGGGACAGTTAGGCGCATGGTTTGAAACCTATGAAGATAAAGCGCTGTATGCCCGTAAGATCAATGCAGGTACCGATGACTATGAAACATTGAAGCAGGGTATTGTGGACAGTGCTTCCAATATCCGGTTCAGGTCTAATTTAAACCGGCTTTATTTCGATGGTAGCCTCGATTTCTTCAACCGGTTATCCTTATCCGCAAATATAAATGCCGAGGGTTCCTCCAATTTCGGACCTAAAGGACGATGGGCTTTGTATGGAGGAGCAGATCTGTTGTTTGACCTGCTGGATCGTTCAAAACCCAATCAACTGGCACTACGTGCAGGAGTTGGCCGAACCGGCAATCATGATGTAAGAGGCTACTACCAGGACAACCTGTATTATGCGATCAGCTATTTTGGTTATGGCGGTGTATACCTGGGTAACGTAGCTAACGAATGGATCAAACCCGAATTTACCAATGCTATTGATGCAGGTATCAGGTTGAGCTTATTGGGAAGAAGGCTGGATATCGATGCCGGGTACTATCACCGTACTACTAAGAACCTGATCACCTTCCGTAATTATCCTATCGAGCTGGGTATCGATCCGCAATTTGAAAATAGCGGCACTATTTCCGCCAGGGGTCTCGAATTGTCGGTTACGGGTCGCATTATCGACAACAGTAGAATAACCTGGAATGTATATGGCAGCCTATCTACATTGAAGAATACCGTCGATCAACTGGAGAATGGCGATATTATCAGGAGCATCGCTAATGTTAGTGGCA
>JBCNOR010000530.1:0-3926 GCA_039593785.1 Niabella sp.
GAAAGAAATAGGTTGTCCCTTTTTTATTTGAGCAAATAGCTGTGAGGAAATAAGGAAACCGCTGAGCACGAAAAACAAGCCAACGCCTGTCCAGCCAAATTGTGCTGTATCGGGAAGCCAGGCAGGTTGACCACCACTTAAAATAAAATAATGAAACAGAAAAGCCAGGATAATTGCCAATGCCCTTAAATGGTCCAAACCATGCAGTCTTTCCTGGTGATTTTGTTGATGATGTGTCACTTTGTGTTATTGGCTTAAACTGGTTCCGGATGGGTACAGTTTTGTTTACGGATATTTGCCTGAAGATAGCGATACCCTGCGGTAAATATATGTTGAAAAGCAGGAATTATTTATTAAAACCTTTTCAGACCTGAGCTTGGTTAGATGTGCCAAAGAAAGCCTTTAATGAATAGCGGGGAAAAGCTGCTTTTACTGTAACATTGCATACACAATGAGTATCCAGATACAAGATAATAAATCGCTAAAGCCGTTCAATACATTTGGGATGAACGTGCAGGCCAGACATTTTGTAACAGTTTCGGGTAGCGAAGAAGTAAAGGCCTCGTTACAATGGGCTGCTGGTAAAGGAGTGTCATCCTTTATACTGGGAGGTGGTAGCAATATCCTCTTTACAAAAAATGTGGGTGGCCTGGTGATACAAAATAGTATAAAGGGTATTGAAAAGATATATGAAGATGAAGAATATGTGCATCTGAAAGTTGGAGGGGGAGAGGTCTGGCACCAGTTTGTTTTATATTGCCTGGATCATAACTATGCAGGGGTTGAAAACCTGGCGTTGATCCCTGGCCTGGCAGGCGCTTCGCCTATGCAGAATATAGGCGCTTATGGCATAGAAATAAAAGAAGTTTTTCATCAGCTTACAGCTATACACCGGACTACTTTGGAAGAAGTAAAGTTTTCTATTAGAGATTGTGAATTTGGCTACCGGGAAAGCGTTTTTAAACACCGGTATAAGGACCAGTTCATTATAACCGATGTTACCTATAGGCTAAGCAAAACTCCAGTCTTTAAAGTAGAGTATGGCGCAATAAAGCAGGAACTGGAAAAGGCGGGCGTACAAGACCTGTCCATACAGGCTATTGCCAATGCTATTATTGCGATACGGTCTTCCAAGTTGCCTGATCCGAAGGAAATAGGTAATGCAGGTAGTTTTTTTAAAAATCCATCTGTATCCAAAGAGCAATTTGAAAGATTAAAATCAAAGTTTCCTGAAATAGTAGCGTATGAAAATGCTGATCATACCATGAAGCTGGCCGCAGGCTGGTTGATAGAGCAGGCGGGTTTAAAAGGGTTTAGAAAAGGCGATGCGGGTGTGCACGCCCGCCAGGCCCTGGTGTTGGTGAATTATGGGAATGCCAGCGGAGCAGAAATTTTAGATACCTGCAGGTTGGTACAAAATGCTGTGCATGAAAGATTTGATGTGCAACTTTCGCCTGAAGTCAATATTGTATAAATAGCCTTAAATAATAAAGTCCTATATTCGCACCCGATTTTCAAGGCCCTCTGCTTATTAATTAAAATATTGAACGATGAAACGCCTTTCGGCTTTCGTCTCGCAATAGGCAGGTCTTCTTTTTGAAGCAGTGCATGCAGGGCGTTTCATCCAACAAAAAACGCGGCCAGTCCGCAACAAAAAAAATAACGGATGAAAAAAGTATTTTTATTAGGAGTAATGTCAGCTACCCTTTGTTTAGGTCTTAACGCTCAAAGATCAGTTTACAACAGAGATGTAAGGTTCGGTTTTAAGATTGATCCGGTATTCGCTAATTCGTTCCGTGCGGCAGAAAATGATATAGAACGCAGCGGCAGTGGGTTTGGTGTAAACTACGGGTTGATGGCTGATATATTGTTTAGTGACGGTCGTGGTGCATTTGCTACAGGTTTGGAAGTAGCGCATGCTTCGTCTGAATTGGTTTACAGTACCAGCAGCAGGGGCTTGAAAAGAGCTGAAGCCGCAGGTGCCGATCAAAATTACAAGCTAAAGTTGCAATACCTGCAAATTCCTTTAAGTGTTAAGTTGAAAACCAACCAGAATAATGGTTTTAGATTCTGGGGGCAGTTTGGTACTTATATGGGGGCCTTGTTGAAATCAAGGATGGATTATTCTTATGGTTCTACAGCAGAAAGCAATGTTAATGCGATGAAAAATACCAATAAGGTAAATATGGGTCTTTTAGTAGGTGCCGGTGGCGAGTACGAGGTGGCTCCTAAAACCGACCTGTTCTTCGGTATCGGTATGGAAAACGGGTTTACCGATATTACCGCTAATAAAGATTGGAAAGATGGAAAAGTAGGATTGAACCGGTGGGCGATTCGTCTGGGAATGTTCTTTTAATAACGTATCACCTGCCTGAAAATATAAAGAGAGCCCGCAATTTGCCGGCTCTCTTTTTTATATAGAAGGTAGGGATCAGTACATTATTGTTTTACAATAACACCACAACCAATACGCGGACCGGAGTTGCCGGTAGGTTGGGTTTTATAATCATCGGTACCACCGTGTACAATAATGCCCAGGCCGATTACATTGTTCGCTGCTTTATCGGTAATGCTCCATCTGTTGGTAGTTACAGATTTGGTAGCATGACCATTATTGTCCAATTTAATATTGCCGATATCACCGGAATGGTAAGCCGCCGAACCCCATTCGCCGTGATTCTCTTTGGTAGGATTCCAGTGTCCGTGAGCGCCTTCTCCTTTGTTGCTGCAGTCGCCATGCTCATGAAAATGAACCGCTACATTACTGTCTGCTCTTGCCTTATCATCAATTACCAGGTCCAGGCGTATTTGTGTACTGTCCAGCTGGTAGAATTGAGCAGTCCCTATTTGTTGTGTTGAATCTGCCGTAGACATCAGGTTAGCAGTAGCTACTAATGTGCCTTCCGAGGGATGGGTTTCTGTGCTGTCTGTTGTAACTACGGCAGAGTCGCCGCCGGTAGCTTCATCGCTGTTGGTATTAGCGCCGCCGCCGCAGGAAGCCAGCGCGGCCAGGGCAATCATACCACTCAATAGTAAATGAGAACGTTTCATAATGCTTTTTTAAATTTTAATTAAGAGGTTTCAACGAATAAAAATATATAAAAGTTTACTTTTACTATAGTTATAGGTACTGTATTACCAATAATTATTGTCTTTGATACAAACATTGAACCAAATATGAGTGAGACGGCAAACCCGTGGAAGGTAACCGGTAAGAAAGAAGTATATAGTAATCCCTGGATCAGTCTTATCGAATTTGATGTAGTGAACCCGGGCGGAGGAAAAGGGATTTATGGAAAAGTGCATTTTAAAAATGCTGCGATCGGTGTTATCGCATTGGATGAGGATTTAAATACCTACCTGGTAGGGCAGTATCGGTTTGTATTGGATGCTTTTAGCTGGGAAATACCGGAAGGTGGTTGCCCGGAAGGACAGGAAACCTACCTGGAAGCTGCGCAGCGGGAGTTGTTGGAAGAGGCAGGTTTAACAGCAGGTAATTGGACGGAGTTATTACGTTTTCACTTGTCGAACTCGGTTTGTGATGAACATGGCATCATTTTTTTAGCAAGAAACCTGAGGCAAGATGTGGCTTCCCCCGAGGAAACAGAGCAGGACCTGCGATCTAAAAAAGTTCCTTTTAGCGAGGCCGTGGCAATGGTAAACGATGGCCGTATTACCGATTCTATTTCGATTATGGCTATACAGAAACTGCAGTTGATGTTGCTGCTGAAAGAAATTTAAACGATGTCAAAAAACCGGCAAAATATACCAGCCCCTGTTATTGATGACCCCAGGCTTAAAATGGTGCAAAGGGTAACCAGGCTGATGGATGAACAATTCTGACTTAGAGAAGAAAATGCCCAAGCGCACTGACCTAAAGACCATCCTCATCATCGGTGCCGGCCCGATCGTCATCGGCCAGGCCT
>JBCNOR010000531.1:0-3919 GCA_039593785.1 Niabella sp.
ATCGTAAACCCTATTGACGCTAAAAGTCCTATTCCCAACAGGTTTTTGAAATTCATCCCTGCAGGGAACGATGCTATTTTAAATTGGATCATGAGTAGTGTAAAGCCCACTACACCAACAAATTTCCCTGCCAATAACCCCAGTGATACGCCCCAAAAGATGTTATTGCTGAAAAGGCTTTCTGTATCTATTTGCAAAGAAACGCCTGCGTTAGCCAGGGCAAATATGGGTATAATGATAAAAGTGACCAAAGGATGCATGACATGCTCGAGACGTTGCAAGGGAGGAGTAGCGGCTTCTGTTGCTTTTTGAATTTGTTCTACCACATGAAGCTGCTCATTGGTTAGGGTTGGCTGGTTATCGCTGGGATCTATCCCTTTAAATACCTCAAGATATTTCTGGATCTTTCCTGCAAATAGCTGTTCCTTGATCTTTACATCGGCGGGAATCGTAAATGCTGCCAGTACCGCTGCTATTGTAGCATGAACTCCTGAGAGCAGAAACTCCGTCCATACACCCCCGATTCCAAGAACCGCATAAAACAGGATACTGCGTATACCCAGCCGGTTACCCAGGTACATGGCCAGCAACACGCCACCGCCAATAGCTAAATGCACCAGGGAAATATCTGAAGTGTAAAAAAGGGCAATGACCAGAACAGCGCCCAGGTCATCTACAATGGCTAATGCAGTTAAAAATATTTTAAGGGATAACGGAATTTTCCTGCCCAGCAAAAATAATACGCCCAATGCAAAAGCAATGTCGGTAGCCATAGGGATACCCCAGCCACTTTGTACATCGCCCGAGTGGTTAAAAGCAAGGTAAATAAGCGCGGGCACCAGCATCCCTCCCAAAGCGGCCCCGATGGGCAGCAGGGCGTTACGCAGGTTTGACAATTGCCCTGCTATGATTTCCCGCTTCAGCTCCAGGCCTACCACAAAGAAGAAAACCGACATCAGGCCGTCGTTAATCCAGTGATGCAGGTTGTACTCAAAAAAAGTCTGGCCATCCCATTTAAAGCCGAGCTTATGCTCAAGGAAATGATGATAAGCATCAGACCATCCGGAATTAGCTAAAATAAGTGCTACAACAACACTGATGCCCAGTACCACTCCTCCTGATTTTTCCAGTTGAATAAATCGTTGTATCGGGCGTACCAGTTTATCTATCGGGGCCTTTTTTTCTAACAGCATTAATATCCTTAGTTTGTTTAAAGTTCAGCGCGGTAAAAATACTCAAACCAGGGGTAAATGAAAATGTATTTGTAAGGGAAGATGTCCAGGCTTCTCTTGCTCTAATAGGAAGAACAATATCATAAATACATATAGCCGGCTTATCTGTATAAAAGTCGGGCCAGGAGATGAATATTCCCTGGCCCATTGTGATTGCTAAAACGATTGAAGAATACGCAATCCATGATTGAAAATCAAAAGTAGGTTAAAAATACAACCGATTGTAATTTTATCTGTACAAATTTTAAAAGTCTTTTACCCTTTCGTCACTCATGCCACCTGCTGCTTAGTAGCGATTGACTATAATGAAGCTCAGAGCGGATCATCATCCTTAGGGTTTTCCGCTACGGGGTGGGTTAATGGAGGAACCAGGTTCCGGGCTGCATTACTGCGATATCATCCTGGATAAACTGATCGGAGATAGCCTTAGCTACAGGAACGGGCCGCCCATACAGGTGCAATCAGAAGAGAAAAAAAGATTTCCAGGTAAAATAAATGCAATCGGTTTCATTTCTGCTGATTTATACATATTTTTGTCCATAGCAATACTGCTTTTGTCAAATCCTGGTCGGATCAATTAAAATTTTTAACCAATTTTTCAAATGAGTAGAGAACTTTCAATTGCCGGTTTAGAAGATCTGGCCACCCAGGTAAGGCGTGATATTGTACGCATGGTCCACGGTTGTCAATCTGGTCACCCGGGTGGGTCGCTGGGTTGTACCGATTTTTTAGTAGCCCTTTATTTTAAAATAATGAATCATGATACATCCTTCAGCATGGAAGGTGTAAATGAAGATTTATTCTTTCTGTCCAACGGGCATATATCACCGCTATTATATGCCGTGCTCGCCCGTAGCGGTTATTTCGATCCTGTAGAGCTCAGCACATTCAGAAAGATCAATTCAAGGTTACAGGGACATCCCACCACGCATGAAGGATTGCCTGGTATACGAATGTCGTCTGGCTCATTAGGTCAGGGCCTTTCAGTGGCTATAGGCGCAGCTATAACAAAAAAGAGAAGAAATGAAACCAGCCTGGTTTTTTCATTGCATGGGGATGGCGAACTGCAGGAGGGCCAGATCTGGGAGGCTGCTCTTTTTGCTCCTGCCAAAAAGATAGATAACCTGGTGGTTACTATTGATGTGAATGGCCAGCAAATAGATGGTTCTACCAACGATGTGTTGTCGCTGGGCGATTTAAGAGCCAAATGGATGGCGTTTGGATGGGAGGTGATTGAACTGGAGGGGAATAATATGAAGGAAGTAGTAGAAGGACTAACCTTTGCCAAGAGCAGGACTTTCCGGGGCAAGCCGATTGTTATTTTAATGCATACCAATATGGGGCATGGCGTAAGCTTTATGACGGGATCGCATAAATGGCATGGCATTGCGCCAAACGATGAGCAGCTCAATATGGCCTTGTCTGAACTTTCCTCAACCCTGTCAGACTATTAAGATTCTACCACCCAATAATTTAAAATAGCTATAATGACTCAATATACATTTACAGAAAAGAAAGATACCCGGTCTGGTTTTGGCGCCGGTTTAGTGGAAGCTGCAAGAAGAAATGATAAAGTGGTGGCGCTTTGTGCCGACCTGATCGGCTCCCTTAAAATGGAGGCTTTTATAAAAGAGTTTCCCGGACGATTTACGCAGGTAGGAATTGCGGAAGCCAATATGATGGGCATTGCAGCCGGTATGTCCATAGGAGGTGAAATACCTTTTACCGGGACCTTTGCCAATTTTTCAACCGGCAGGGTTTATGACCAGATCAGGCAAAGTATTGCCTATAGCGGGAAGAATGTAAAAATATGCGCTTCGCACGCCGGGCTTACATTGGGAGAAGACGGTGCCACGCATCAGATCCTCGAAGATATAGGTATGATGAAAATGTTGCCCGGAATGACGGTGATTAATCCTTGTGATTATAATCAAACCAAGGCGGCAACAATAGCTATTGCTGATTTTGAAGGGCCTGTTTACCTGAGGTTTGGCCGCCCCGTAGTACCGGTATTCACAAAGGAAGACCAGGTTTTTGAAATAGGGAAAGCATGGATGGTAAACGAAGGATCAGATGTAAGCATATTTGCCACCGGGCATTTGGTTTGGGAAGCCATACAAGCCGCAGAACAACTGGAGGAAATGGGTATTAAAGCCGAGGTTGTGAACATTCATACTATTAAGCCTTTAGATGAGCTCGGCGTTCTTAAATCTGTTGCTAAAACCAGGTGCGTGGTTAGTGCCGAAGAACATAACCGGATTGGCGGTTTAGGAGATAGCATTGCGCAGCTGCTGATCAAACATGATCCTGTTCCACAGGAGTTTGTAGCTACTGACGATACTTTTGGAGAAAGCGGCAAACCTGCGGAGCTGATGGAAAAATACGGTCTCAACGCTGCCAGTATCGTAAAGGCCGCTCAAAGAGCGATGCAGCGTAAATAAGAGTTGATAAAACAGGTGAACTGAATCGATTAAGGTATAAGGTCGTTAACCTGTTTTTCAACAGTGAGGTAAGTTAACCTGTCAGAGATAGGCGCTGCCTGGTTTTTGGATAAAACGATTTTGCTATTTAATATTTAGAAATTAAAAATACAAATTGAAATGATGAGCGTATTATTAGGCGATCAGGAATACTTTAAAGGTATTCCACAGATAAAATATGAAGGCCCCGAAAGCGATAACCCATTA
>JBCNOR010000532.1:0-3887 GCA_039593785.1 Niabella sp.
TTGCTTCTTCAACAGCCGGGGGTGCTTCCGGTAACAAATTGCTGACCCCGTACGGAAAGCCCGGTTATCGTAATAATGCAAAAGAGCAACTCCCTGATGTAAATGCAACAGCAGGGTATACCATTAATTTTAAAACTCAAAAAGGTAAAAGGTACACCATTGTACCACTATAATAATGCGTCATTACATTTTTTTCATATACCTGTTTGTAGCTTTATTCAATAAGGCCGGTGCTCAATCGCTCCAGTGGCAACAGGTAGCGCCCGGAGTATGGAAGGGTATAGCCGGGAAACCCGAGACCTACGATTTATTAAAGGCTTCAGGATCAGCTCCGGCAACGGAAGCGTTGCAAAAGATGGGGAATAGCCCCCTGCCCATAAGCATCAAGGACATTACGGCTTCGGTAGTGGACGGTAAAACCTATCTGCGCTTTCCCCTGGAGGAGAAGGAGCAGCTGTTCGGGCTGGGACTGAATTTTCAAACCGTGCATCAGCGGGGTAAAATCCTGCAGTTACATATGGATCACTATGGTGGTAAGGACAACGGGCGTACCCACGCTCCGGTTCCTTTTTATGTATCAAGCGCAGGGTATGGCGTTTTTATCAATTCGGCCAGGTATATAACCGTGTATGCCGGAACTTCAGTAAGAAAGGATAGTAAGCATCCCCCTGCAGAGAAAAACAGGAATGAAGATAAAAGCTGGAGTTCGCGCCCTTATTCAGACGCAGTAGAAATTTTAGTGCCGGCTGCCGGTAGTGAAGTATATGTATTTGCGGGTCCTACCAGCCTCAATGCTGTAAGAAGATATAATTTATTTAATGGTGGTGGCGTGCTGCCACCCCGCTGGGGACTGGGTTTCACTCAACGGGTGAAAACTTTGTATACGGCTGATGATGTAAAAGCAGAGGTGGATTCTTTTCGTCTCAAGGGATACCCGCTGGATTTTGTGGGCCTGGAACCAGGATGGCAAAGCCGTGCCTACCCGGGCACATTTGAATGGGATAAAAAACGCTTTCCCCAGCCGGCAAAATTTGTAAAGGAGATGCTCGACAATGATATTCGTTTAAACTTATGGATTAACCCTTATGTGTCAAAAGAAGCAGGGTTCTATAAACAAATGTCGTCCTATACCGGCTCTCATACGGTTTGGGTGGGCGAAGTGCCTGATTTTACGATACCGCAGGCACGTAATATTTTTTTCGGTCAGCTAAAAAAAGACCAGGTAGACATTGGTGTAAGTGGCTATAAGATTGACGAAGTGGATGGCTATGATTATTATCTCTGGCCGGATGTGGCGCGTTTTCCCGGCGGCTTAACGGGAGAGCCCATGCGGCAGACTTATGGCGTGTTGGCCATGCGGTACAGCCTGGATATGTTTAGGCAAAAGAATGAACGTACCTATGGTTTGGTAAGAGCTTCCAATGCCGGGGCTAATTCGTTCCCTTATGTGATCTATAATGATTATTATAATCATGAAGATTTTATTACGGCCCTGATCAACAGCGGCTATATTGGTGTATTATGGACTCCGGAAGCCCGTGTCTCCAAAACTTCGGAGGAATGGCTGCGCCGGTTTCAAACCGTAATTTTTTCACCAATGGCCATGATCAACGCCTGGTCAAGCGGCACCAAACCCTGGTCTTATCCCGATGTGGCAGAGCAGGTAAAAGAGTTGGCTTTGCTTCGTATGCAAATGATGCCTTATTGGTATAGCGAGTTTGCAAAATATCGTTTTGAGGGAACTCCTGTTTTTCGTGGTATGAGCCTGGAGCCCGGCTTTGAAGTAAATGCGGTTAGTGCAGTAAAAGGAAACCTGGACGATAACCCATACCTGGAAGCGACAACTAAAGAAGTGAAGGATCAGTATATGGCCGGCGAATATCTGTTGGTAGCGCCTTTATTTACGGGCCAGCAAACAAGGAAGGTTATTTTGCCTAAAGGAAAATGGTTTGATTTTTATACCGGGGCGTATGCAGGAGATGGGGAAATTATAACGGTAACACCGGGACTTGATAAAATCCCGGTATTCGTAAAAGATGGTGGTATTATTCCCATGATGGAAGCAAAATTGCATGCACCCCGCAAAGGAGAGAAAGTAGATCTGGAAGTAAGAGTATACGGTCAGAAACAAGGTACTTATAAACTCTACGATGATGACGGTCAAAGCCTGGATTATCAAAAAGGCGCTTTTGACTGGCGTAATATTAAGATAGAAAAAGATTCCAAAGGGAAATTGAAAGGTGCTGTGGAAGCGGCGCACAACAAGAATGTTCAATCATATAACAAAATCACATTCCGGTTTATGTCGGGCCAATAGTAATATGAGATGGTTTATTGTCATAGCATTAATGGGAGCTGTCTCCGGCTTGCGTGCACAGCAAAGCAATACGGGTAATATTTACAATATCGCTGTAAAGCAGATGCGTAATCATGTTTTGAAAGAAGCAGAAAAGGCACTTAAAGAAAAGGCTGTAACCGTTACTGCACAAGCTTCGCCGAGAAGCGCAGGGAGTATACATGACTTTTATAGCGAAGGAGACTACTGGTGGCCTAATCCTGCAAACGCCGATAGTCCTTATATTCAAAAAGATGGGATGACCAACCCGGATAATTTCGTGGCGCATCGGTTGGCAATGATACGCTTAAGCCGGATTGTAGGTGTATTGGCATCAGCATGGCGTATTACAGGCCATGATAAGTATGTAAGAAAGGCGATGGAACATTGCAAAGCCTGGTTTGTTGATACAGCAACAAAAATGAACCCGAGTCTTCTTTACGCGCAGGCTATTAAAGGAAGAGCAACAGGCAGGGGTATCGGTATCATCGATGCGATACAGTTAATGGAAGTAGCCCAGGGGCTTTACATCATGCAGCAATCTCCTGCAATGGATCACGAAGCCCTAAGGCTGGTAAAGCAGTGGTTTGCACATTACCTGGACTGGGTTACCTCCCATCAGTATGGCATTGATGAAATGAACGCAGCTAATAATCACGGTACCTGCTGGGTGATGCAGGTGGCGTGCTTTGCAAAATTTACCGGTAATCAAAAATGGATGGACTTTTGTTCAGAGCGTTATAAAAACGTATTACTACCTAACCAGATGGCGCCTGACGGGAGTTTTCCCGGGGAGCTGGCCCGTACCAAACCCTATGGCTATTCGTTGTTTAACCTGGATGCTATGACAACTATCTGCCAGATACTTTCCTCAAAAGAAGATGATCTCTGGAATTATCATACTACAGATGGACGCTCTATAGAAAAGGCAATAGCATTTCTGTATCCTTATATCAATAATAAAAATAAATGGCCTTTTAAACAGGATGTGATGTATTGGAATAACTGGCCGGTGGCGCAACCCGCACTATTATTCGGAGCGGCGGCTTTTAATAACCGGGATTGGTTCAACACATGGACAAAGCTCGACCACTTCCCGGCGGTAGAAGAAGTGATCCGCAACCTGCCTGTACGTAACCCTTTAATATGGATTGAAAAATAAATATATCGGTTAGCTCCAGGAGATCAATTAGGTTAAAAAACTTAGATGAATTGACATATGAATAAAAGATACAGCTATAAAAGGGTACAAAATAATTTCTACATATGAAGCACAGCTTATTCTACTTGAAACTATTGCAATGCCCTTGGGGCATCCTTATAAAGTTTAAGAATGCGCATACTTTAAGCAGGGATAAAAACGTTGTTAATGAATATTTTTGAGCTCTGCCTGAATGATACACCATGCTTCTATGTGGTTAAAAAAAACTGTTCAAGTCCAATGAAAAAAATACTGATCTTTCTTTTGTTCGCATTTCCGCTTTATTCAGCCATAGCGGGTTGATCGAGAAATCGAACGCGTACAGTGCGATGAATGCGGCCACCAGGCACA
>JBCNOR010000533.1:0-3877 GCA_039593785.1 Niabella sp.
GGCAATTATCGAAGCTTCAACTCTTGTGGCACCAGCAATTCCGCAGGATTTGGAGAAACAAAAAAATACACATCAGCCGAATTATATCCTGAAAAGAAAATGTTAATGACCAATTGGAGCATACAAGAAGTAAACGGGAAAAAAGTGTTACAGGTTCCCCTGGGAGATGGCGAAATGCAGCATTATGTCAAATCAACCGAACCTCAGAAATAACGCTTATTGTTTTAAACAGCTGCACTGGAATGGGACAGCTCATTCAAATGCGCACACCGCTCTCATTCACGTTAAAGAAAACCGTTTACTTACTTTAAATTAATAGAATACTGTTTTATGTACCCGCTACAACACAAACCTTATTTTCATATATTTTTGATAGGTATCCTGCTGTGCAGTACCTTCTCCATACTGTCTTGTAAAAAAGAAACTGCTGTTCGTGAAGATGATTTGCTAATCGATATTGTTCCGCTGAAAAGACCGGTTGGCGCAACCGACGGACCGGCCGTCTCTAAAAAAATAGGACCGGCAGGTGGTACGCTTTCTTCATCAGACGGTTTAATCCAGATTAATATTCCGGCTGGAGCGCTTGACCAGGAAACGACAATAGCAGTGCAACCCATTTTGCAAACCAATATCGCAGGTATAGGCGTTTCCTATAGATTATCTCCCCATGATATCACCTTTAAAAAAGCGGTTTCCTTAACCTATGACTGGAGCTCTGTCTCGGACAAAGTGGGACTACCCGAGACATTAGGTTTTGCCTATCAGCAGGCAGATGGCATTTGGAAATATGTTGGTGCAAGCCAGGTAGATCCTGAAGAGGGAACGCTCACATTTGAAACAAGCCATTTCAGTGATTGGTCGCTTATGAACAGGTTATCTTTAAGTCCCCTGGAAGCCACACTAGAGCCCGGCCAGAAGCAAACAGTAAGCGCGCTCATATATACCCCAACCAAATGGGACGATCTGCTGACGCCTCTTACAGGAGGCGGCCAGGGACCTGAGCCCGGGTATCCTGTGGGTATGCCGTCGCCGTTACCGGCCAAATTCATAGATTCCTGGGAATTGGTTGGGCCCGGACAGCTGGTAAAAGCCGATGCCAGCAGTGTGAGTTACCAGGCGCCTGCTGCTGTTAACGAGAGCACCGATGCTACGGTATCATTAAAACTACGCGCCCCGCGCGCAGGCACCTACCTGTTGCTCTCAAAGCTCCATATCGCCGGCAACGGCTGGATCGAGTTGAGTATTTCGGGTGGAGCTACTGTAAAATTTCCAGCCTCGGGTGTATCTAAAATGGGAGGACGATATTTGTTGTCAAATCCCGAAAATGAAGGTGGAGGTTATTTTCTGCTAGCCTGGACAGGAGGCGTTGGCAATTACAGATATGATTTATCGAATACAGGCAATCACTTTCATTTTCAGACAGACCAAACAACTTATATGAGCCGCTTTTTTGATCCGGCCCCTCAGGCATTGGTGCCCAGCGGAGGCCAGATATCTATAAACGCAATAAATAATAAGTGGGTGGAAGGCACATTTACGGTAACAAAAGCCGGTTACGGCCCTACCCTGGAAGAGATCACCACAGCAAGCGGGCGTTTCAAAGCCCGATTGTTTGAGCTATAATTGATAGTTCTCCCATGCTGTCCGGCCATTTAACCCGGTTGTTTTTTGTTGGTTTACCATTTAATTACGTTAACATTATAGATACTGATATCTATAATGTTTTTTGCTTTCTTAGTGAAACCATAGATTAAGTATTTAACCCGGATAAGATTTCAGCTAACTAAAAAGCTCTGGAGTAAGAACGTTATTTAACCAGGGTCGGGGAATATGAGGACATGATAAATGCTGTGACATTATTAACTTAATATGGTATCATTTAAACCTCCAATCAAAATGAACAGGAAAAATAATACATTTGACAGGTAAACCGAGGCCCGAATATCCAGGCCGTTTTAGGACTTTATTGTTGGATTTTAAATTAAGCAGGCATGAAGAAAAAAGTTGTCCTTATCCAGGATAATGAGCATATTCTCGAAATAATGGATGAAGTATTAGCAGAAGAAGGATTCGAGGTAACGCCGTCATTAACCACTGAGCCGCTTGAGAAAATTGAAAAGATCGATCCTGATGTGGTTGTCGTTGACGAACATATACAGGGAGACAAAAAGGGTACCGAAGTAATCGAGGATTTAAAATCAGATCCGGACACAGAAGAGCTGCCGGCAGTGCTTACATCTACATCGATGGACCTTCCCAAAAAAGCAGATCAGTGTAAGGCAGACGATTATATCCAGAAGCCTTTCGACCTCGATCACATGGTAGATGTAGTGAAAAAAAATTCCTGATCTATCGCAAGCTGCTCTGAGCCGTTACAGCTATTTAATTGGTCAAAGGCCGGGCCTTTGGAAAGTTTCTTCATCATAAGAGCAGGTTACTTTATGAATGCGTTTAAATACCCTTCCGGCTTCAGCACTGCTACTTAATATATCCATTGAACACTTAATTATATCTCGCCTCCCAACTTTTTTTTGTCGTTTTTTTCAATCAGGATGGATGCAAGTCTGCGGTATACTGTTATACAAAAATTTACTGCGGAAACTGCGATGCAGAAACCTTAGGTATAACCACCAGGTAATCGTACCCTTTTATGATTCTGGCCAATTGGGCGTTTGGAATTTTTAATTTGCCGCTTTCAATTGCTTCCTGCAAAGGATGCATATCAAAACAATGCCATTGCATACCTTCGGTTGCTATAAAAAAGGGCTGAACCAGTTTAAGAGTGCCGCCATTTTCGTCTATAGCTTCGGCAGGAAAGCCTTTAAAAGGAGACGCCTGCGTGCCGGTTCTTCCAATAATTATGATATGTAGCGACTTACCGAATTGACCGTCGGAGATATTATTAACCAGGTTGCCAATGTCGAATATTTCAAGCAGGCTTTCGCCTTTGGCTACATGGTTGGCTCCATACTTGAAAAGATTTTTTTTATTGTACCACTCGCCGTAAGTCGCCATCAACTGGTTTTTCATCAATTGCACGCGTAAATGATGACTGCCCGATTTATAGATTTTTGCCGTAAGTTTTAGCATCTCAACAAGCTTCTTTTCTTCCTGGCTCAGCGGCAGGGAAGCAAGCTCGTTCAGTTTTTTGTCAAAGTCTGGCGTATAAAGGTAAAAAGGCTTTCCCTGGTCCTTTAAAAAAGCTTCGAAATGATTTTTTGAATTGATTTCGATAGAGCGATAAATCTCTTTTGCCCTTTTGTTGGAAGTGGTTTTCGCGAGTTCGCTGCAAATCAGCCGGTCGCCAACCAGCAAAATCTGGTCAGTGCCATTAAGCTGTACGCCTTGTTTAACCAGTTTTTGCAATAAGGCCAGCTCCGGTTCAAATGCGTAAAAAGAAAAGGTATTGCCATAATCGGCTACATAGCTTTTAAACGCAGGAAGGGAAAGCGTCCTGATTTTCTGTTGTAAAATTTTAGCCGAATAGGGATCTATTTCGCCAAAGAAATTATCGAATTTGATCTGTGAAGCTAATGCAGAAGTAAAATAAGGGATTTCATTAGTAAAGTGGTCTTCGCCGATTAGCACCGACACGCTCTTTTTAGCGGCAGCCACTATTTTATCCCAGCCTTCACCCTTAAAACCCGCCTGCATAGGTTCAAAAGCAGAGCTGTTTTTTTTAGCAATGGCCGTAATGAGGCTATCCTGTGCCATTAATTGTCCAAATGCCAGCAAGAGTGCCAACAGGAGCATTGATCTTGATTTCATTGAATAGTTCTTGAAAAATTATTTTAGGGCCATCCACGGCCAGAGAAAAAATGCCTAGTTCGGGTTTGAAACGTTCGTTCCAAAGATCGCAATAAATTCCAAGAAGTTC
>JBCNOR010000534.1:0-3847 GCA_039593785.1 Niabella sp.
TCCTTGCCGTATGCGATACATTGGGCATAATTGCTTTGGCCGAATAAAACGGCGCTGATACCAAAAAAACGGTTATGTACATAAGGAAAATACGAAAACCCTATGCTGCGTTGTATTTCAACAGCTTTCAGGTTGTAAAGCAAATGGGTTTCACCCGATGGCGGTATATCGGCCCTTATACTGTAGAGTTCGGCATTTAATTGGGGGTCGTTGAGCGGATACGCGATTTTTATAATGCTGTCAATAGCGCGATAGTACCGGGACTCCAGTCCGTGCTCCCTTGCCGCCATTATTTCAAACATCATTAAACGAACTCCTAGCCTCCGGTCGGGATGCCTGTCCAGGTAATGATGCAGCTGGTTGATATCATCCCAGTAGCGTTTTTTAGCAGCGGGGTCGTATTTGGTAAGGCGAAGAGAGTCAAAAAATACCTGAGAGGCATAGCTCTGGTCTTTTCCGGTCTTTTTCCAGGCTTCGATATAGGAAGCGATACCCTTAGGTTGTGCCCAGCCAACCATGGTACAAATAAGCAATATAAAGCATACAGTTAATCTTAATCGCATAGGCCTGTATTGTAAAAATAATCGTTTAGTGGTAGATGCACTTCTTGTTGCCCCTGTTATTTATAGCAAAGAGGCGCCTTTGAAATAAACCGGTCTGGCAGCAAACCGGGTAATTGCAGGATGCTAAAAAGTTTTATTAAGATCAGATACCTTCAAAAACCGCGAGATTCCAATGGTGGTACTATCCCACCCTGAAAATAAATCCATTACTTTTGCGGCTGATACAATATGTCTACACAGCTTTTTATAACACCCGAAGGGTTGCAGGAGGACGAAAAATCTCCTTATAGCCCCAACCCTGTATTAGGGGCAATTGCTAATTTTTTATCTTACCTGTTTCACCCTGTGTTTGTTCCACTGTACGTAATAGCCTTTCTTTTATTCGTAGAGCCTTTTTTATTTGTGGGCGCCTCCGGGCCGGAAAAAGTACTAACGCTGGGCAGGGCCTTCATTAATTACACTTTCTTCCCTTTGATAAGCGTACTTCTTTTAAAAGGTCTTAATCTGATCAGTTCTATCAAACTGAAAGAGCGAAAAGACCGGATTGTACCGTTTATTATTTGTAATATCTGGTATTTCTGGATCTGGTATGTGTGGAGAGGATTACCTGGCGCACCTCATTATCTTATTGTGTTTGCATTGGGTGTTTTCCTGGCTTCTTCAATGGGCCTTTTATCTAACATTTATGTAAAGATCAGCATGCATGGCATCGGCCTGGGTACTGCAACCACCTTTCTTTGCCTGCTGGCTTTTGATCCGTCATCTGCTAATATCACTATTTATCTTGCGTTAGCGATGTTAATTACCGGGTTGGTAGGTACATCCCGCTTGCTATTATCAGCGCATACACCACGAGAGTATTATATGGGCCTCGGCGTAGGTGCACTTGCCGTTATCATCGCTAACTGGGTGGCTTGATGAATTTTTTTAATGTATATGGGGCGGCTATTTAGCTTAACCCATTTTACCAGAACGGGGAATGGTGTTCTTATTGTTTTAAATATTATATGAGCGGTAATCTATGGCTAACTGTTTTTTATTAGTTTCGTTCAACTAACAGGCAACCTGGTCTTTTATATTTTTATTTTAATTCTTAACAAAATCAGATGAAGAAAATCAACATTGGCTTTTTGCTGCTGGCAGGCGCATTGCCCGCTATGGCGCAAAAGGTAAAGTTTACAGAATTCGATTTGAGCAATGGCATGCGCGTGGTATTGCATGAGGATCATACAGCGCCGGTGGTAGTTACTTCGGTAATGTACCATGTAGGTAGCAAAGACGAGGTGCCGGGCCATACAGGAATGGCGCATTTTTTTGAGCACCTGTTGTTCGAGGGATCGAAAAACATCAAGAAAGGCCAGTTTATGAAAATTGTTTCCCAAAACGGGGGACAAAATAACGCCAATACCAGCCAGGACCGCACCTATTACTTTGAAGCGTTCCCCAGCAACCAGCTCGAAACCGGCTTATGGTTGGAAAGCGAGAGATTGATGCATCCCGTGATCAACGAGGACGGCGTAAAAACGCAGAACGAAGTGGTGAAAGAGGAAAAAAGATTGCGCATCGATAACCAGCCTTATGGCAACCTGATCGCCTCTGTATTTAATAAGTTGTTTACCAAGCACCCGTATCACTGGCCTATTATCGGTAGCATGGAAGACCTGGACAATACAAAGTTGCCCGACTTTTTAGCATTCAACAAAAAGTATTATGCACCTAACAATGCGGTACTGGTTGTTGCAGGAGATATCGACCCGGTTAAAACAAAAAAACTGGTAGAAGCGTATTTCGGACCAATTCCCAAAGGTCCTGCCATTGAAAGAGTAAATATTAAAGAAGAGCCTATTACCAAACAGATCGTTGACACAGCATATGATGCCAATATCCAGATCCCTGCTATTGTGGCCGCTTACCGTACGGTAGGTATGAAAGAGCGTGATGCCATTGTGCTGGATATGGCTTCACAAATTTTAAGCGGGGGTGCAAGCAGCCGCATGTATAAGAAAATGGTAGACCAAAAGAAAAATGCAGTAGCGGTACAGGCATTCAATTATACGCTGGAAGATTATGGTGCTTACATGACTTTTGCGATACCTAATGGTAACCAGAGCCTGGATCAATTACTGGCTGATATGGATGAAGAAGTAGCCAAATTACAAACTTCTCTTATCTCAGAGGCTGAGTTTACCAAATTACAAAACCAGGCAGAAAACGATTTCGTCAGCGGCAATAATACCATGATGGGGATTGCGGAAAGCCTGGCAAGCGGGTACACTTTCCACGGCAATACCAATTACCTGAATACAGAGCTGGATCTGATTAAATCCATAACCCGCCAGGATATCCAGGATGTGGCTAAAAAATACCTGAACAAAGATCAGCGCGTGGTGCTTTATTATTTGCCTTCAAAAAAAGAAGAAGCGGCTAAATAATAGGTCCTGTTATCTAAATGTATTTTAAAAAACTTGCGCAAGCAATAAATAATCAATTATGAAGAGAGTTTTTATAGCATCTGCTGCTTTGTTCTTTTGTACAGCGGTATTTGCACAAACAATAGACAGAAGCAAAAAGCCGAAGGAAGGGCCTGCTCCTGTCATTAAAATTGCTGATCCTGCCAAATTTGTTTTACCCAATGGCATGACCGTGCTGGTGGTTGAAAATCATAAGTTGCCTAAAATAACAGCAAGTCTTTCTACCAACCGGGGCGACATTGTAGAAGGAGATAAAGCGGGTGTAATTAGTTTGATGGGGGATATGCTGAATGAAGGCACTAAAAATCTTTCGAAGGAAGCGTTTGATGAGAAGGTGGAAATAATGGGAGCTTCTGTGTCTTTAAACTCAGGCGGTGGATATGTATCCGCCTTAAACCGGTATTTTGAGCCCAGCCTGATGCTGATGGCTGATGCGCTACGAAACCCGGCTTTTGAAAAAGAAAATTTCGATAAACTGAAATCGCAGGCGGTAACCAACCTGAAATCCCAGGAAAAAAATGCCAAATCTATTTCTGCAAGAGTGGTGAACGCTATCTCTTACGGCAAGAATACAGCAAGAGGTGAGTTTCAAACCATCCAGACAACAGAAGCCGTTACGCTTGATGATGTTAAAGCTGCCTACCAGAAATACCTGAGCCCGGCCAGCAGCATTTTAACCTTTGTGGGTGATATCACACCGGCGCAGGCGAAGGAATATGCCACCAAAGCATTCGGCAGCTGGACCGGAAAGAAAATTGAGATCGCTAAAAATACACCGGTTGCCAACCCTGCAAAAACAGAGATCGACCTAAT
>JBCNOR010000535.1:0-3846 GCA_039593785.1 Niabella sp.
ACCATCTCCTTTGATATTGCAGGCCTTGAGTTATACCTGCCTTTAATTTCAGGGGGGCAGGTAGTGTTGGCAGATACTAACACAACAAAAAGCAGCAAGGCGCTGATAGAACTGTTAAGCGCGGAAGGCATTAACATGATGCAAGCCACCCCGGCAACTTACAAGATAATGCTCCAGGATCAATGGCCGGCGATTAATAACCTGGTATTGTTATGCGGGGGAGAAGCATTGTCTAAGAATATGGCGGATGCCCTGCTCAATAAATGTGGCAGGCTGTTTAATATGTACGGTCCAACGGAAACCACCATCTGGTCTACAGTGAAGGAGATGTCGCCGGGTGATGCCATTGTCTCTATTGGGAAGCCCATTCAAAATACAACTGTTTACATTCTTGATAAAGACAACCGGTTGTTGCCTCCTGAGTCGGAAGGCGAAATTGTCATCGGCGGTAAAGGCGTGGCGTTAGGCTATCATAACCGTGCAGACCTCACCCGGGAACGGTTTATTCCAGATACTTTTTCCGGCGAAAAAGGAGCCCGGCTCTACAAAACCGGCGATTTGGGAAAGTACCTCGGCAACGGGGATTTAATATGTTTAGGCCGGAGTGATAACCAGGCCAAAATACGGGGGTACAGGATAGAGCTGGGGGAAATAGAACATTATATTTCGAAAATGGAGGGTATAAAGGATGCTGTGGTAAAGGTAGAAGATGTGGAAACGGATAATCCTAAGCTGGTAGCTTATATAGTTCCTTCAGATACAACTGCTTTAAACAACGGTGAAGTTACCAAAGACGAAGTGTTGAAGTGGAGAGGGGCATTGAGCAAAATGCTGCCTGACTACATGTTGCCCAATCTATGGCTGAAATTAAAAGAGTTTCCGCTCACCCCCAACAAAAAAATAGACAGGAATGCCTTGCATTATGCCCGGGTCAACCCTGCGAAAACTGAACCGGGAAAGAAAAGAACCGAAGCTTTAACGGCTTTGATCAGCGAAATAACAACTATATGGGAGGAAGAGATCGGAATAAAGGGCATAGAACCGGACGATAATTTTTTTGAACTGGGGGGACATTCCATGATCGCGGTGAAGGTAATGAATCGTGTATCCAAACAAATGAATACCAAGCTGCCGATAGCTTCTTTGTTCGAGTATCCTACTATAGCCTCGCTGTCAAAATTGCTGGATGATGCTACCAATATGACGCATAAATCGCTGGTAGCTATCAAAACTACCGGTTCCAGGCCACCGATTTACCTTATTCATGGTGGAGCGCTGAATATTTTTCTATACAAAAACCTGGAACCCTTCTTAAGTGAAGACCAACCTTTATACGGTATCCAGGCGTTGGGGCTGGATGGAGATTTATCGCATTTAGACTCTATCGAAAGTATTGTAAACAAATACCTCGAAGAAGTATTGGAGCAAAATCCTGACGGGCCTTATATTCTGATAGGCTATTCTTATGGAGGGATTATAGCGTTTGAAATGGCCCGGCAGCTGATGGCCATGGGTAAAGAGATCAAAATGGTAGGTATAATGGATACCAATGTGAGCGAGCGGGTAGAGTCGGAGCAAAAACCTGGAAAGTTGGTACGTTTCCTCAACAGGCAGGCAAAAAAAGCCATCTTTTTCGGAGGAAACTTATTAAGCTCCCCCGGGGAAGTGCTTAAATATCAATGGACTGTTCTTAACAAAAAGTTGAATAAGAATTTTAAAGAAGCCGAGGATGAACAGATTTATGATTATCCGATGCCGGTTATCGAAGCATATGATAATGCATACTGTAAATTTATTTTGAAGCCGCTTGATGTTAAAGTACATCTGTTCAGGGTAAAAGAACGTACTTATTATGTAGATGACCGTACGTACCTGGGCTGGTTAAATTATGCAAAGAAAGGCGTAGCGGTTTATGATGTGCGGGGAGATCATAAAACATTTATCCTGCCTCCGCATAACGAGCATCTTATTAAAATGATAGAAAAGATAATAAGCACAATTTAGCTGCACCTTTAAAAGAATAACTATCTTTATGCATTTTTTACACCGGCATAATATCCTTCTAAACCTCAACTGGCATAAGATTAGCATTAATATGGCTTCTTAATACCTGATAGTGCTTAAATTTGCTTAATAGAAAAATTTTTTTGATGAAGAAGACAATCCTTATAGTTGATGATGAACCAACCATACTAAAACTTTTAGAGTTTGTTTTATCAAAAGAATACCAAACCGAATTAAAAAGCAACGGATATGAGGCAATTCAGTGGTTGGAGGATGGTAACAAACCTGATCTGATTATACTTGATGTCAATATGCCTTATTTTAATGGAACTGAGTTTTTGAACTCCATCAAAATAAGCGGTATTTTTTCTAAAATACCGGTAATATTATTGACGGGGACAACTGATACAAAAAACCTGGAAGCTCAGCTGAGATTTCCGGTGAACGAAATAATACAAAAACCTTTTAATCCAACTAAGCTTAAAGATGCCGTCAAATACCTACTTGCTGAACACACAAAACTCTTCGCATCTGAAAACTAATTTTTTAAGTCAGACCGTTGGTATAGCATATATAGGAAACGATTTTTTTGATGAAGTGATAGATGAAAAATTCACTTCAGGATACAAGATCGATAGGTATCCCAATCTGGCAAGCTTCAGGAAGCATTTGTCCGGATCATCTATTGCTGATGTACCCTATGCGCTTTTGATAGAAGTAACCAATGATAATAGCATCTTTAATGAGATACTTACTTTAAGGCAAAACGCCATTGCAGCGGGAATCATAATTATTCTGCTTACCTCTGTTAATAAAACAGAATTACATCAGCGTGCGCTGGAAGCAAAGGCAAACGATATTTACTTTAAGCCGTTCAATAGTGACCTGATCTTTGAACGAATTAACTTCTTAATAAAATTTAAGCTGATTAAGCCTGACGATGCTTCTAAGTTTGCAACCAAAGGCATAGAGTACAAGATGCCGGTATACAAGCGGATATTCGATATCGTGGTTTCATCGTTGCTCATTTTACTATTATGCCCTTTGTTCATCCTCGTAATTATTTTAATACGATTAGAAAGCAAAGGGCCTGTTGTATATAAAAGCAAAAGAGCCGGAACAGGATACAAAATATTTGATTTTTATAAGTTTCGCTCCATGGTTACCGATGCTGATAAAAAGCTGGCAGCATTGAGCAAAACAAATAATCAGTATGCCGCCGGCCAGGAAGCGGGTGGCGGACAACAGGCATTTGTCAAAATATTAAATGACCCCCGTATTACCAAAGTGGGAAATATATTGCGAAAGACGAGTATAGATGAATTGCCCCAGCTTTTCAATGTTTTAAAGGGCGATATGTCTATTGTCGGGAACAGGCCTCTTCCGCTGTATGAGGCTGAGCAGTTAACCTCTGATCAATTTGCAATGAGGTTTCTGGGCCCGGCGGGAATAACAGGTTTGTGGCAAATATCAAAAAGAGGGCAGGCCGAAATGTCGGAAGATGAGCGTAAAGAGCTGGATAATACCTATGCCAAGAACAGCTCCTTTTTAATGGACCTTAAAATAATGCTGAAAACGGTACCGGCAATGCTGCAGAAAGAAAAAGTATAAATTAATGTTTATGAATAACAGGATAACCATCTTACTAATGCTTTTTATCATCTCGTTGCAGGGCTTCTCCCAGGAGTCTATGATGGGCGATATTGATGATCCCTTTTTGAACAAATGTGTAAACCTGGCGATGGTTAATTATCCCAAAAGAAAGGTGAGCGACGCAACAGTAGAAAAGTCTAAAGCACAAATAGCTGCAGCAACCATGTCTTTATTTGATATACTTAATGC
>JBCNOR010000536.1:0-3842 GCA_039593785.1 Niabella sp.
CTACACGATTAAAACCCAGTCCCCTGATCAAAGGCTTCGACTGGCCTGAGCCAATGCCAATGGTTTTCACTCCCGGCAATCTTTGCAAACTCTGCATCAGGCTGCCACCAAGGTGTTGCTGAATAAAATCGGCTTTTACAATATCCATGTTGAGCATGGCTTCTTTTTTTCTTTTAGCTGTAGAGCTGTTTTGTACTACTACCTCCTGCAGTGTGTGACTTTCAGGATGCAGGCGTATGATCAGCGATATATCATTGTTTTGCATGGAACCTGTTTTCACAACAGTTTTATATCCCTGCATGGAAACTTTTATTTCGTAAGGGCCAGGATTTACCTGCCGGAAGATGTATCGGCCTGTTGAGTCGCAGACTCCTGATGCAGCATTTTTAAGCTCAATAGAAGCGCCGGTTACGGGCAGATGGTCATCGTCGGATACCGTTACAATAATCTGACGGGATTGCGTGCGGGCTGTTATACATATCGTCATGCAACACAGCATCAGGAAAAACTTCATAGTTAAAGACCACTGAAACAGGTAGGCATACCAGGGAATTGTCCCCGGGAATTCCAGCAAAATGAGCCTGGGCAATATAAAAGCTGCAACAGCATCATTTGTGCCGGCTATAGCGTTTATAACCTGGAACAGTAAATAGTGCTATTATACGAATAGCAAAAAGTGAAAGAAAAACCTTTAAGGTTGATTAGATAGCGAATAGGTTAGAAGAGGGTGGCCCCTTATTGGTATAAGCCTGTATAAAAAGCTCGCGGGCTATGGTGATATAGTAACTATAGGGATGGTAAGGCTGAGGCTGTGGCGGAACTAAAGAATAGCTAAATTGTTCCGGAGCCCCGCTAATACTACGTGTAGTAATATGGTCGCAAATGGAGCAATGTTCCTTACCTGCTGTAAGTTTTTTTAACTGGGTAGTGGTTGTTGTTTCTGAACAATCGTGGTGATGATGAAAAGCCTGGATATAAAGAACGAAAGAAAGCAGCAGGAAACATCCTATTGCCCCGGCTTGTTTCAACTTATACCTGATATGTATATACGGTTGTTTCAAAACTGCAACAAAGTTGCATATTTGAATTTGAAATACCAAGAGAAATGTAAAAAAAATCATAAGGCTGGCACAGGCGGTTGAAAACTTCTGGTAGCTATACTGTAAGGATTGTTTAATTTTGATAGGCCCGGCAGCCATAAGGTTGACCAACCATTTTGAAGCCCTCAATTATAAAAACTATGCTCGAACCTATTTCAATCGACTTAAATAAAGCCGATTTAAAGAAAGATTTAAGTACTATGGGGAAAGATCAGAAAATGATCGATCTTCCCATATTCCAGTCCTTAAAAGTGCAGGTAGAACAGCGCATCAGTGCCTATCCCGACGTGATCATTGAAGATATTAAGTTTCAGCAGGGAGAACATCCCGGACAGGATGATATTGTTACGGCAGTGGTATCATTTAAATCGAACAACTGATTGAATTGTTTTGCAATGAAGGTTCACTATCCTATAAACAGTACAATGTAAGCTATCTGCTAGGTTTTTGAGTTGCTATATAAAACACGTGTATAGAATCTTTGAATATCGCTGAAGTATACAATAGCGATCATAATAGCTGATACAAATATGGTCGCCGTATAGTTGGAAGGAAAATATTGATAGAGTATGAATAATAGCAGGCATACCCTGGCTATTTCCAGGTAAGATATCCATCGGCGTTGATCAAGTATGGCGCCGCAGTTAATGAGACTGATAATGATAAAAAAGGAAAACAGCGTAAGCGACTTAACCGAAAAGTATTGTTCGAATAGCAATACAACAAACAGCACCAGTAACGATATACCTGTTTGTATACTCACGTAATAGCGCATAGCTTTAGTGGGTGTCTCTTTGGTTCGCCGATGACGTAGGAACTTTCTTTCCAGGATGGCCCGGTACCGGGGATCCAGGTCATCGGGCTTACCAAACAACGTACGCCACTTTTGTTTAAAGCCCCTTGCGTAATAAAAATTGAGCATTATTTCCAGCACAAAATGAAAATGCTGCCATAGAAAGCTATGGCTTTCCAAAGGTTTCGTCAACCCGTATGTTATTTTAATGCTTTTATTCTCTTCAACGAAAGTGCCAAAAAGCTTGTCCCAGATGATCAATACATCTCCATAGTTTTTATCAAGATATTCGGGATTGGAGGCATGATGAATGCCGTGATGAGTAGGCGTAACCAGTATTTTTTCAAACCATCCCCATTTACCCAACGCCTGTGTATGGATGAAAAACGGGTAGATCCCATGCACTAATAGCAAGATGGAAATCATCAACGGAGGAAACCCCAATAGAGGCAGTATAGCCCAGAATACGCTTCTTATTACCGCCTGGAATACCGTGATCCTGGCAGATACTGTATAATTAAAATCTTCACTTTGATGGTGTACCACATGTGCTGCCCAGAAAGCATTGATCTCATGCGCCAACCGGTGGTACCAATACCAGATAAAATCTGTAGCCAGGAAGAGAAGCACCCATACCAGGAAGCTTTCTTTAATATCGAATAAAGCAAAGTTTTCGTATACGTAGGTAAAGAAATAAAAGAACAAACCCGTCGTAAAAAGATCCAGTAAGCGTTCGGCTATACCCACATTGATATTTGCTACCGACTCTGCATACTGGAAAAAATTTTTCCCGCTTCTTTTAGAATATAGGTACTCCCAGGCTATAAAAAAAAGAAACAAAGGAATAGCAAACGCTAAAAAATTTAAATGCATGGTGATCGGAATTTTAGTCTACTTTTTATATAGACTATTCAAAGGTATTGTTTTGTTCAATACAGGATGTTATAAAAAACTAAAATTTGGATGCCTGGTTTTGATCTGACTATTTTTTACAGGAAAGATAAAAAAATTACATATTTTTGTCCACTAAAATTATAGACTAATGTGTTTTTCACCGGTTAAGGTGTAAAACGGTGGTCGGGAAAATTGAATATTTAGGTTTATGACTGATCTGGCAGCTGTTAATAAGAAGGCAAACGGGGCAGGAGCTTCTTTTCCTTTTCTTTTGCGCATGGAAGGGCTGAAAGTGCTCGTTATAGGCGGTGATAGCGTGGCCATTAGTCACCTCAAAGAAATAGATAATAATGCTCCCGGTGCCGAGGTTTGCATCATTGCTGAGCAATTAAGCGAAGACCTGAAAGAATGGGCCTCTGCTCATGCAAAAGTTGTGATTGAAGAACGGGTATATGATCCGTTTGATATTCAACATGCCGATGCTGTGATCATTGCTACCGGCGATCCGGTATTAATCAACCAGATCAATAGTGATGCGGCAGAATATGGTTTAGCCAACGTAAGGATTGGTCATGTCAACAGGCAGGCCGGCGACCAGTTGAATGGCGCAACCCTACCTAAAACGAAATCCGGCTTAAAGGGAGTTTCAAATAAAAGAATTGCAACCTATGCGCTTGCAGCATTCGCCTTTATGTTAATAGGGCATATGATTTTTTCTTACTGGCCTTTTGAGGAGATAAGGGTTCATGCGGTTAATTTATATAGTTCATTAGACCAGGCTTTTTTAATTATGCTGGCTGCGGGGTTTGTAGCGCAGCTGGTAGATGGCGCTTTAGGTATGGGTTATGGTGTGGCCAGTACAACCATATTATTATCTGCTGGCGTAAGCCCGGCTGCCATCAGCGGCAGTATACATACAGCTGAAATGTTTGCCAGCGGTGCATCGGGCTATAGCCATTATAAGTTTGGTAACGTTAATAAGAAATTGTTTAAAACATTGTTACTGCCCGGTGTTGTTGGTGCCATAGCAGGAGCAGTTTTACTGGTGTACCTGG
>JBCNOR010000537.1:0-3842 GCA_039593785.1 Niabella sp.
GCTGGCTTAAGCAATGAAAGCTTCCCAGTCCCCAGATAATTTCAGTAGAGTCAATACCAATAACCGTTCTGTCTTTAAAATGTTCCTGTATAATTTTTAATGCCGCATCATCTTTACTGCACCGGTAGGTAGGTACAATAACTGATTTATTGGCAATATAAAAGTTGGCATAAGAAGCGGGCAATCTTTGACCTTCATAGACCACTGCGTCAGGCATGGGCAATTCAATAATATTAAGTTGCTTGCCGTTCAGCAAACGCATTTGTTGCAATTGTTTCAGGTTATTTTGAAGTAGCCCGTAATTTTCGTCGTTTTTATTTTCCTCGATAACAGTCAATACGGTATCCTCATTTACAAAACGAACCGTGTCATCAATATGACCGTCTGTGTCATCACCTACAATACCGTCTTCTACCCAAAGTACCTGCTCAGCGCCGTAATAGTTGTACAAATATTCTTCTATCTGCTGTTGATTCAGGTGGGGGTTGCGGTTTTCATTTAACAGGCAGGCCGTAGAAGTGAGTATGGTGCCATTGCCATTAAACTCAACAGAGCCTCCCTCCATAACAATACCGGGATTAAAAACAGGTAGCCCGAATTGTTGTGCAATCCTGGTAGGTACCACATCATCCAGGTCGTAGGGAGGATATTTATCACCCCAGGCATTATATCCCCAGTCAACCACTACTTTTTTATGGTCTTTTGCATTGGGATTGATCAGGAAAGCAGGCCCGTGATCACGACACCAGGCATCGTTGGTTTCGTTAAAATAAAATTCCACTTTGGTAAGATCAACACCCTGTTTTTGCAGGTGCTTTAATGCGAAAGATTTCATTTTTTCATCCGCCACATTAATACGCACCAGTTCGTGTTTGGCCAGCTCCTTAATAAAATGGGCATAGTAAGGGTAAATCGTATGGAGCTTGCCCGGCCATGAGGCTTCTTTATGCGGCCAACTTAGCCAGGTGGCTTCGTGCAGGTGCCACTCAGCCGGGAAAGAATATCCAAGTTGCTTGGGTGTAAGTCCGGAAGTACTAAAGTCTGTAAGTTCGGATGCAAGAGAGTCCGGAAGCCCGGAAGTATTAGATGTCATTTATTTAAAAAAGTTTTTTTAAGCGCTTATTTTTTGCCGGTGAAAACCGCTTAGTCTTCGTCGATGTAACGCTTTGTAATGGGCTGGTAACTGTCTATCCTTCTGTCCCGCAGAAAAGGCCAGTGCATCCGGAAATTATCTGCTTCCTTCAGGTCTAGCTCAACCACTTCAGTTTCTTCTTGATCATGCGACGCGAGGTAAATCAGCTTGCCCTGTCCGTTGGTGGCAAAGCTGCCACCCCAAAACTTCATCGCACCATTTTGTTCAAATCCAACACGGTTCACGCTTACTACCGGAATGCCGTTGGCAACGGCATGGCTGCGCTGTATTGTTTGCCAGGCATTGTATTGATCTTTATTGGTTTCTTCATCCTGCTCCGTTGCCCAACCAATGGCAGTAGGGTAGAAGAGGATTTCGGCGCCCATTAAAGCGGTAATACGGGCCGCTTCAGGATACCACTGGTCCCAGCATATCAATATACCAATAGTCGCGAATTTGGTTTTAAATACCTTATATCCCAGGTCACCAGGTGTAAAGTAGAATTTTTCGTAATAAGCCGGGTCATCGGGGATATGCATCTTACGATACTTACCCAGGTAGCTGCCATCTGCATCCAGCACAGCAGTTGTGTTATGATACAGGCCTTCAGCCCTTTTTTCGAAAAGTGAGGCGATGATAACAACGCCCAGTTCTTTGGCTAAAGCGCCCAGTACTTCAGTGGAAGGGCCAGGGATCGATTCAGCCAAAGAGAAATTGTTATAATCCTCAACATCACAGAAATATAATGAAGTAAACAGCTCCTGCAGGCATACAATCTGCGCACCTTTAGCAGCAGCTTCCCTTGTCTTTTCGATGGCTTTGTCCAGGTTTTCCTGCTTATCAGCAGTACAGCTCATCTGAACCATGCCTATTTTTACTTTTGCCATGTTGTTTTTTTTATAGAAGGTGCAAAGGTACTTCAAAAAAATCAGTACAGGTTACAAAAAGGATATTGCCTTGTTATCTTTATAAAAACAATGGTATGGAGCTGATAAAGAAGTATTTTGATGAGCTACAGGTACAAAGCACGCAGGACTGGAACTTTTTTCGGTCGAAGCTCGAATGCGTTAACTACCCCGGGCGTACCGTTATTTTGAAAAAAGGCCAGGTGGAGCGATACCTTTCGTTTATTGAAAAAGGCATCGTTCGGTTTTATATACCGCAGGAAGACCGGGAATTAACTTTCTCTTTTTCCTTTGCCAACAATTTTGTCAGCGCTTACGATTCTTTTTTAAGTGCAATGCCCAGTTTGTACCAGGTGGAAACACTGACAGCATCTACTTTATGGAGAATAAACATTTCCGACTTGCAGGAGGTATACGAACAAACGGATGCAGGAAATATCATAGGAAGAAAAGCAGCAGAGGCCTTGTTTCTTAAGAAGTCTCAAAGAGAAATGTCATTATTGTATGATAACGCCGAAACCCGGTACCTGAAGCTATTGGCTGAGCAGCCTCATTTAATTCAGCAAATACCATTAAAATACCTTGCGTCTTATATTGGAATAACACCACAGGCATTAAGCAGGATCAGGAAACGGATTTCTTAACTCGGGTTCATTTTTCCTGATAACAATTGATTTGATATTTGTTGAAAAAATGAAACCACTGATCTTACTTCTGATATGTTTCTTACTAGCCAGCGTGGGAATCCGTATTTACGAGGGTGCCTGGAATGCGCCTTTGGCAGGGACGGTAGCCATGGCTATTATGTTACTTTTTACGGGAGCTGCACATTTCAGGTTTACTACAGGCATGACCGCCATGCTTCCTGCTTTTATTCCATCCCGGAAAGCTATTGTTTATGCAACCGGCATTTTTGAAATAGTTGCAGCGGCCGGCTTGCTTTGTAGTAATATAAGCGTACCGGTGGCCTGGTCACTTATCGTTTTCTTTGTTTTGGTATTGCCGGCTAATATTTATGCAGCTCTTCAAAAAATAAACTACGAAAACCCGGAGGGGAAGGGACCTTCTGCCCGGTATCTTTGGTTTAGGGTACCCCTACAGTTGTTTTTTATAGCCTGGGTTTATTTCTTTTTTGTCGTTAATAACTAATCAGGATGCAGACAAAAAAAATGCGGAACATTTGAGCTCCGCATTTTTTTATTTTTTTGATGATCTTTTACCTTAGCCGGTCCAGGTCCCTGATCAGTTTCTGGTCTTTTCTGATACCCTGTATGGCAAAGAAAAATCCGATTACGATCAACAAGGTGAGTAATGCTGTAATGGCTATATTACCTGCCGAAAAATTCTGGCTATAAACCCAATATACAGCAATCAGTCCCAAAGACGCTACCAGGCCTAGCAGGCTTAACTGGATCTGCTTCCGGCGGTCTTTAAACAGGAAGATGGTTATTGCAGACAGGCCCAGTACCAAAACCGTCAATAATATTAAGTATATATTATCTGTGGCCGTAAGCTCAGGACCTTCTACGCCAGTAGTTCCGGGAGCTACAACGCCGCTGTAAAATGGAAATTTAAAAGTCAATCCGCTACTGATAGCAGAAAGCAATAACCACAATGTTTGTTTTCTTTGAATCATCTTTATAAGTTGAATGGTTAACAAGTTGACAAGCTGACAAGGAAACAAGCCTTATGAACCTGCCAACTTTTCAACGGTGAACTACTTATCCTAACTCCGGGTATAGCGGGAACTGCTTCATGAAGGCTTTTACCTCTTCTCTTACATCGCCGATCAGTTTTTCATCATC
>JBCNOR010000538.1:0-3829 GCA_039593785.1 Niabella sp.
AAAGACAGCAAAACTTATAAAAAAATATTTTGATAAAGCCTACATGATAAAAGCCCGAAAGTATAATCAGCAGAGGTCACATTCGATAAATAAAAATCTACGAATGAAAAAATTATACATAGGCATCACAATGGCAGCATTGGCTTTTGGTTTTACAGCCTGTAATAACGAATGGAAAGATGAATTATATACCCAAATGGTATCATTGAAAGCCAGGATAGGCAATGAGGGGGTGTCAGAAGTGTACCTGCGGTATAACAAGAACGGAGAGGTTATCTATAACCTGCCGGTTATTGTAAGCGGATCGCAAGCCAGCCACCAGGACATGTACGTGAAGATAGAAGTAGACCCTGATACGCTTACTATTTTTAATAAGGAAAAATACCAGCAGCGGACTGATCTTTACTTTAAGCAATTACCGGATCAATTCTTCCAGCTAACTTCACCAACCTGTTTTGTACCCAAGGGTTCTTACACAGAAAATTATCCCATTAAATTTAAGTTTGAAAACCTGGATCTCGTAGAACGTTACGTATTACCGTTAACCATCAAAGACGATCCATCCTATATATCAAACTATCGTAAAGGATGGCGAAAAGCGCTGTTATATATCAGGCCATTCAATGACTTTTCAGGCAGTTATGCGTCCACCTCGATGAACGTATATCTTGATGGACAATCATCCAACCCGCTGGTGTCCAGCACAAGAACAGCATGGGTGGTAGATGAAAGATCGGTTTTCTTTTATGCCGGTGTTTTTGAAGAACGCTCGGAAGCCCGTGGTGATTACAAAATAGTGATGGACTTTTCAGAACCCGCTGCCCAGCCCGATGGTACCAAAACAGGCACCTTAAACGTGTATGCACCCAATAATGCGATCAACTTTGAATTAACCGCTCCGGCAACCTACCAGCTTCGGGAAGTGGTTGATCCAACACGGAAAAACCTGGTCATGCAATATTGCACGGTGAACCTGAAGTATAAGTATGATGATATCAGCACCGTACCCGGCAAAAGAACCAGGTACAGGGCAGACGGTTCTATGACCATGGCCCGCCAAAAGAATATCCTGATACCTGATGAGGATCAGGCGATACAGTGGTAGCCAGATATGTTGTAAGGGTTTCTTCTGATCACTGCCTATGTATGTTTGTGCCGGTTGCTAGGGTGCAGTCATACATAGGTTTTTCTTTTACAAAATACTTATTGTATTTAAACTGGTTTACTCAATCAGGGTACTTCCGATATGAATCTTTTTAAAAATCAAGCTAATCAGGACGCAACCCGTGCCAGTCAAAAACAGTCTTTGAAAAAAGTTGCAGACACACTATATTCACTCAGCATTATAAGCAGTAAAAGGGTATGAGTGTTTTATATATCAACACTAAAAATCAGATGGTAATTAATGCTTATTACAAATTAACTTTACCGGTAACAAACAATAAGACTTTAAGGGTAGAATAGTATATTATGGAGCGAAGATCTTTTATTAAAAATGCCGGGTTATTAGCCGGAGCTGCACTGATCACTAATTCAGAATCCTTTGCTTCCAATCAGCAGGGGGTTATAAAAATAGGAGTTGTGGGTTGCGGTGACCGCGGTAAGGGCATGATGCATGTGATACAAAGCCTGAAAGACAAATTTCGTATTACGGCTATTTGCGATGTACTTGACTTCAGACTCGATGAGGCGCGGAAGATTACAAAGGAAGCTAAAGTAGCTGCATACAAAGATTATCGTGGGCTGATGGATGATCAAAACGTGGATGCGGTAGTGGTGGCAGTACCTTTAAATATGCATTATCCTGTTGCCGAAGCTGCGTTACAGGCCGGCAAGCACCTGTACCTGGAAAAAACAATGACCTTTGATATACCTCAGGCTTTGAAGTTAGTGGAGCTTTCGAAGCATCGGCCTAAACAGGTGATACAAATAGGGCACCAGTACCGTTATTCGCCACTTTATTATAAAGTAAAGGATATTATAAAGAATGGTGCTTTAGGTAAAGTAAACCAGATTGACTGCCGTTGGGACAGGAACGGCACCTGGCGCAGACCGGTACCTGATCCTTCCCTGGAGCGCCAGATCAACTGGAGGATGTATAAAGAATATTCGGGCGGATTGGTTGCAGAGCTGTTATCACACCAAATCGACTTTATTAACTGGGCTTTTGATACGCATCCTAACGAATTTCAATCAACCGGGGGAATCGATATTTTTAAAGATGGCCGGGAAACATACGATAATGTGCAGGTAATGTTCAGGTATACAGACGCTGGTATTATAGGCAACTTTGGCGCTACCTGTGGCAATGCCTATGATGGCTATTTATTCAAAATAAAAGGAACAAAAGGTACTATTTCTTTATTGACGGACAAAGGTGTTTTCTATCCTGAAAAAAGTTCGGCACCCAAAAACCAGATAGTAGATGGGGTAACCGGCGCGTCCAAAATATCCTGGAATAAAGAAGGGGGTACACCCATTTTACCGGAGCCCACCAAAGATGGTACCTGGTATGCATTAATAGATTTTTACAAGGCTGTTCAATCAGGACAGCTGCCAGACTCTAATGTTTATACCGGGGCGAAAACGGCCATATGTGTTCACCTTGCCAATCAGGCATTGTATAATAAAGAGATCACTCACTGGAAGAAGGAGTATGCTGTTCAGCCTTTCTGAATGATGAAGTTTGATGTTTGATCTATAACAGCGCTCTCAGAATATGTATACTCCTCGTAAGATCATCGGGGGAAGATGAAGTGAATTCCATTATTTCTCGCTATATGCTCGCTAAACCAGTCTGTTGTCGATTAAAATAAGGACTGGCTGAATTATGAATGAACCTTTTAATGTAAGATTAAAAGAACTTGGTAAAAATATAAATAATGGAACAGATAGTAACCAGGCAGGTAACAATAAGTGACATATCAATTTTACAGGAGATAGGGCGAAAAACTTTTTTTGAAACTTTTGCGGTAAACAATACAGCCGCCAATATGGAGCTATACCTGGAGGAAGGTTTTTCAACGGATAAATTGGCAACTGAACTCAATAATGAAGATTCGCTTTTTTATTTCGCAATGCAGGATGATCGCGTGATCGGCTACCTGAAAGTGAACCTGGGCAGGTCTCAAACAGAACTACAGGATGACCGCAGCCTGGAAATTGAAAGAATTTATGTGTTACAGGAATTCCAGGGCAAAAAAGTGGGACAGGTATTGTATGAAAAGGCAATAGAGTTGGCGCTTCATTATAAAGTAGATTATATATGGCTGGGTGTTTGGGAGGAAAATAAAAGAGCTATCGGCTTTTATACCAAAAACGGCTTCGTGCCATTTGACCGGCATATTTTTAAGCTGGGCGATGATGAGCAGACAGACATTATGATGAAAAAGATATTAAAAAATAATCAATCATCTGATTAATATCCTGGCATATGTACACACCTAAAAGCTACACTTTTAATGACCGCGGAGAGATGGTAAGATTTATGAAGCGATATAGCTTTGCAACCATTGTTACCAATATTGACCGGAAACCTGTGGCCACGCAGCTTCCTTTCGTTGTGGATGCAACCGGCGACCGGCTATTATTAAGCTCGCATTTTGCATTAGCTAATGAACAGGCGCGGTATATTGAACAGCAACAGTCATTGATCATTTTTTCAGAACCTCACGCATATATTTCACCTTTTCATTATGATAAAAAAGAAAGCGTCCCTACCTGGGATTATATTTCTATCCATGCTTATGGAGCTGGAAAGATCGTGCGTGGGGAGGAGGAAAAATTGAAGCTGCTCGAGCAAATGATCAGCTTTTATGAGCCGGGGTAT
>JBCNOR010000539.1:0-3828 GCA_039593785.1 Niabella sp.
ACCTGGTATTACGATGGATGCAGCCGCTAAGGCGCAGATCATTGGGGAAGCGAAGTTCCTGCGGGCATTGATCTACTTTGACCTTGTACAGGCTTTCGGGGATGTTCCCCTGGTTACTGCTCCTACTTCCGATGTGGTGAATGTTAGCATAAAACGCACGCCCTTAGATGACGTGTATGCCCAGATCATAGCGGACCTGAAAGACGCGGTAGCTGCGAACCTGCCGGCAAAATACACGACCGCAGGTACGGTTGGGCGGGCAACCAGCGGCGCTGCAAAATCACTTTTAGCAAAGGTTTACCTTACCCGTAAGGATTATACCAATGCGGCGGCTGTTGCTAAGGAAGTGATAGATTCAAAAGTTTACAGCCTTTTCCCTGACTATAAGAACATTTTTCCGCCTGAAAACAGGAATGGCCAGGAACACATTTTCTCCGCGCAGTACAGCTGTATAAAAACATCTTATGGCAGTACCATGGCCGAATCTTTTGCAATTTATTTCTCGTACCCCATTAACCAGGGCGGCGGCGCATACCAGGCAGATTCCAATTATGTGAGATCGTACCTGCCGGGCGACTATCGCAAACAGGTTACGATCATTACACAAAAGGTGAACCCTGCAAATAACGCATTGGTGCTATCGCGTACCGGCCCTGCAGTTGATAAGTACTGGGATCCGGCGCCCTGTGCCGAATTTGCCGCACGCAACAACTTCATGATCATCCGTTATGCTGATGTGCTGCTGATGTATGCAGAAGCTGTTAATGAGCTCAACGGTCCCACTCCTGCTGCTTATGACGCCATAAACCAGGTGCGGGCCCGTGCAAGGAATGGCAATCCATCCGCCAATCCGCAGGATCTGGCAAACTTATCACAGGTCCAGTTCCGGGATGCTGTATTAGCGGAAAGGGGCTGGGAACTATGCTTTGAAGGTCACCGCCGCTGGGATCTGCTGCGTACCGGCAAATACATCAGCACCCTGCAGGCAGCCGGGATCCCTGTTTCACAGAAAAACCTGCTTTATCCCATTCCGCAGCACCAGATAGATGTTAATGAGGCGCTCACACAAAATCCAGGCTATTAAAATTTAAAAATGAAAAGAATATATATAATCATGGCTATCCTGATGCTTCATGCATTAGGAGGCCATGCTTCCGGTAAACCCATTGTGGTAGTGTATGGAGCTACACCGGGCGGCATAACCGCTGCAGTGGCGGCCGCACGGCAAGGCGCCAACGTTATTCTGATTGAGCAAACCCGCCATGTAGGCGGTATGAACACCAGCGGGATCGGCACCGCCGAAACCGAACATATGATTGAGGAAACCATTTCGGGCATTCCATTGGAGGTGTATACCCGTATGGGTAAATTTTACGGGAGCAATAAACCCGCTTTTTATTTCGAATCGCATGTTGCTGAAAAAATATTCCTGGATATGCTTGGCGAACAGCAGATATCCATCATTTACCAGGCCTATGTGAATAAGGTGAATAAAAAAGAGAACGCTATTAAAAGTATCGTATTATCGAACGGCAAAGCGGTCAGTGGCGATGTTTTTATTGATGCAACCTATGAAGGTGATCTGATGGCAAGAGCGGGCGTATCCTATACTTATGGGCGCGAAAGCAGATCCCAATACAATGAATCGCTTGCCGGGATCCGGCTTTTAGATAAGCCGATCGACGTTTCGCCGTATGACGACAATGGCCATTTACTGCCCGGGTTTGTGGAAGCAAAAAATTTAACCAATGGCGAGGCCAGTAAAAGGATCATCAATTATAATTTCCGGGTAATGATGTCTACCAATGCCGACAGAGTGCCTTTTCCGGCGCCACTGCATTATGATCCGAACCGCTTTATTACGCTTAAACGTTTGCTGGCCGCTCAGCCCAACATGAAGCTCACGGATATCATTGACAGGTATTCCTGGAATTATCCGCCGGGAAAGTATGAGACCAATAACAAACAAAATGCAGTGATCTCTTTAGGGCTTTTTGGTGGCAATACGGAGTATCCGGATGCGGATTATAAAAAACGGGCGCAGATCTACCAGGACCATAAGGATTGGACATTGGGCCTACTGTACTTTTTGCAGCATGATCCCTCCGTACCTAAACCGTTGCGTGATGAAGCGGATCACTATGGCCTGGCCCCGGATGAATTTAAAGACAACGGCAATTTCCCCTATTATTTATATGTGCGGGAGGCCCGGCGCATGACCGGCAGCTACGTGCAAACCCAGCGGGATATTTTTGATGAGCCGAAGAAACGGGACGCTATTGCGTTGGGATCGCATTTCGTGGATTGCCATCATGTGCAAAAGGTAGCTATATCCAAAACACAATACATTAATGAAGGCCGGATCTGGGTAAAAGTTGAGCAGCCGTATGAACTCTCCTACCGGATCATCACGCCCAAACAAAATGAATGTACAAATTTACTGGTACCTGTTTGCGCTTCCGCTTCCCATGTTGGCTTTTGCTCTATCAGGGTGGAGGTTACCTGGATGCAGCTTGGCCAGGCCGCCGGCGTTGCCGCAACGATGGCAGCTAAAAATAAAAAGCCCGTACAGGAAATAGACGTAAAGCAGCTGCAGGAAGTTTTAAAAACAGGGGGTGTATTACTTAACCGTGATGCGCAGCATTGGATCAATAACGACAAATCCTGATGTTTGATAGTTTTTAAGCGCTTACGGCGCAGGGCATATGAAAATTTCGGTTGAGTATTGGGGGTATGTCTTATTTTTGAAAGAATTACTCACCAACCCAATGCAGCCAACATGCTTTACAAAAATTGTTTGTGGATATCCTTATTCCTGCTTCAGGCTTCTGCAGTTTGGGCCCAATCCCAAAATACGTGGAAAACTTCATCCCCTGAAGAGCAGGGAATGAGCTCGTTAGTGCTTGCAAATGGTATAAAGGAGATTAAACAAGCTGGCACTAATGTACATAGTCTCTTAGTGATCAGGAACAGCCACCTTGTTCTTGACGCTTCTTTTTACCCATTTAAAAGCGCCTACGAACACGACCTGGCCTCGGTTACCAAAAGTATTACTTCCCTGTTGATAGGTATTGCAATAGATCATAAATTCATCAGCAGTGAAAATGAGCCCATTGTAAAGTTTTTCCCTGAATACAAGACCAGCAACGACACGCTGAAAACGGTGAGAATACAGGATCTGCTGAATATGTCGTCCGGTTTTCAATGCAGCTGGGATGACGGGGAAAGGGAACTGGGTGCAATGAGAAAAACGAAGGACTGGGTTCAATATATGCTGACCCTGCGGTTTGCCAATAATCCGGATGCGCAATTCTCCTATTGCAGCGGCAATTTTTATTTGCTTGCCGAAATTCTGCAGCGGGCTACCAAAATGAGCTGTCACGAATTTGCCAGAAAATATCTTTTTAAACCGCTGGGCTTTGGCGCATCGTACTGGCTTACAAATTATAAAGGCGTTAATCATGGCTGGGGCGATCTGCACATTTCAATTTACGACTTTGCAAAAATTGGCTGTCTAATTTTGAATGATGGGAAGTGGAACGGCAAACAGGTTATTTCAAAACAATGGCTGGATAAAATACAGCCTCTGCATAAGATCCAAAAGACAGAGTTTTATGGGTATGGCTGGTGGATGGATGCAGAAAGCCCTGACCTGGTGCAGGCAATAGGCAGAGGCGGGCAACGGTTATTCGTTTATAAATCCAGGAACCTGGTGATAGCTACAGACGGTGGTGGCGGATACGACAGCGGCAAGCTTGACGACATTGCTTTGGAGGCGATTGAGAAATATAATAAAAACGAAAACAACTATGCATTGCTGCAAAATGC
>JBCNOR010000054.1:0-14033 GCA_039593785.1 Niabella sp.
GTACCGGGCCACTGCTCCCAGTATAACGATAACAAATAACAAAGAGGTGGCATAGAAAGTAACTACTAATGCAAGCAAATTACCAATGGATGAGATGCCGTATTTGCCAATGGTAAAGGCAATGGCGCCGAAAGCGCCGATGGGTGCCAATTTCATCAAAATAGCAACAACTTTGAAAATCGGGTAAGCCAATGCTTCCATGAAATCGAGCACCAGCTTGCTCTTGGGCATGGTGAGCGATATGCCTATGCCAAATAATATAGCTATCAGCAGTACCTGCAAAATATTATCGCCCGTAAGCGGGCTTACCAGGGTTTTGGGAATGATATCAAAGATGAATTTAATGAGTGAATTGTCGTGAGCTTTGTTTACATATTGCTCAATAGAGGATGCGTGCAGCGTAGCAGGGTTGATATTAAGCCCCTTTCCTGGCTGAACGATATTGCTTACGATAAGGCCTATAATAAGCGCCAACGTTGAAAAGGTAATGAAATAGAGAAACGCCTTGCCTGCAACACGGCCTACTTTTTTCATATCGTTCATAGAAGCAATACCTACCGTAATTGTTACAAATATTACGGGTGCGATGATCATTTTGATCAATGCTATAAAACCGTCTCCCAATGGTTTCATTTGCTCCGCTACAGAGGGTTGAAAATAACCCAGCAGCGCACCGATCGTAATGGCTATTAAAACCTGGATATACAGTACCTCGTAGAACTTTTTCTTTTGGGCAGGCGTATTGCCCGGGTGCGCTTCAACAATCATTCGTTCATTTCTTTGTGGAAATATCGGAAAAATTATTCAAGCAGTTCTTTCGGAAGGATCTTTTTTAGAAAAGGCATCTTGTCTTCTTCCATTACAATAAACTTCCACTCATTAAGATCTTTAGATCTGGCAATCACATCTTTTACAGAGCGGATGGTATAATAACCGGTTGTTTTGTTATAAGCGACATTAGATTCGCCAAACTTGGATTGTAATGTTAATGTAAGGAACTCATTCTCCGCCGAAATAGAATCGGTTTGCGTGGAGTCGGTGCCAAATTTCATGCGCAGTGTGTTAGAGTACTGCAGTTTCAGGAAATGAGCGTTGTCTATTAGCTTGGCTTCTCCTACCTGTAATACCCTGGCAGAGTCTATCTGGTAATCAAATTCAGGTATATTAAAGACCGTTTCCATAGCCGTTATCATTTGTTCCCTGGGGATCAGCGTATAGAAATCTTCAATAATAAAATCTGCGGCTTTCCTGAACTCTTTTTTGATGATCAGGTTGGTATAGCGCATAAACTGTTGCTCGGCATTTTTCTTGTAGTCCTGGGCAACCAGGCTGGTATGCCCAATGCAAACTATAACCAGGATAAGTAGGAGCCGGGTTTTCATGGGAAGGAAATTTAGAACGGGTTAAAATTGTAGATTCCTGAAATAATATTGTTGGTCCTCATCTGTAATGCTGCGTATGACTTTGCAGGGACTGCCTACTGCCACGACGTTGGCAGGGATATCTTTGGTTACAACGCTGCCGGAACCAATTACAGTGTTGTCGCCAATCGTAATGCCTGGATTAATAACGGTATTGCCGCCAATCCATACATTATTGCCAATGGTTACCGGGAATGCGTATTCGTATGCTTCGTTCCTGGGCTCATAATGTATAGGATGCCCCGCTGTATAAATTGCAACATTTGGGGCTAATAGCACATTGTCTCCGATAGTCACAGGTGCACAATCTAATATGATACAATTATAATTAGAGTAAAAGTTTTCACCGATAGTGATATTGTATCCATAGTCGCAATAAAATGGCGGTTCTATATGAAATTGAGTACCGGTGCGGCCCAATAGTTTTTTAAAGAGCTTGTTGCGTTCTTCTAATTTAAATGGGTGTAGCTGGTTGATCTGGTAGTTGAGATCTTTAGCCAGCTGGCGCTCTTCAAACAGCCCGGGCTCGAAAGATTTGTAGGGTTTGCCCGACAGCATTTTTTCTTTTTCAGTCATAAATAGTTTATTGTTGAGCTGTAAATGTAAGGTTTGTTTATTGCCCGGATGTATACTCCGGGTGTTGAGGTGGAAGTTCTTTTACATTTTGCTCTTCTGTTACCACTTCCACGTGCACTGCATATTTTGAGGGCCTGATGCTCTCACTGTATTTTTCAGCATATACCTGTGTAAACTCTGCGCCGAAGTATAAAATAAAAGCAGTATAATAAACCCATAGCAGTATAATGATAATAGTGCCTGCCGCTCCAAAAACCACGCCCGGGCTTGATTTGGTAATGTACAGGTCAATCAGGAATTTCCCGATTCCAAATAGTACCGTAGTAAATGCTGCGCCTACAAATGCAGGTTTCCATTTAATGATAACGTCGGGCAGTACCTTGAATATGACTGCAAAAAGAAAAGTGATCACCCCAAAGGTTAACACATTGTTCAGTATAAAGAATAACCAGCCGGAGTCGACAGGGATCAGGTTTTGAAAGCGTGTTTGCACACTCCCCAGTATACTGTTGAGGATCAGCGAAACCAGCAATAAAAAGCCCAGCGATACAATCAGCCCGAATGATTTAACCCGGTTGGTTAATAGGCCCCAGATCCCTTTACGCGGTTTTGCTCTTACTTTCCAGATGGTATTCAGGCTGTCCTGTATTTCAAGAAATACCGCGGTAGCGCCTACGATCAGTGAAATAATACCGATGATCAGGGCGATAGTTGTTTTACCGCTTAGGCTGGCCTGGGTAACAATATTCTGTACCTGTGTGGCCACAGTGCTGTCTGTAAATTGAATGACTTCGTTATAGATCTTTTGCTCAATAATTTCTTTTTTATAAATAAGACTAGCCGAAGCAATGACTATAGTCAGCAAAGGAGCCATGGAAAACACCGTACAGTAGGCCAGCGAAGAACTGAGCTTGGGCACTTTATCAGCGGAAAAGCCTTTAGCTGATGCGATCAGCAGATTGCCTGTATTTTTAAAGAATTTTTTTGATTGACCAAGTACTTGCTTCATAAGGTGGCGCTTAATTGAATAGAATCAGGATATTATATTCAAGAATAAAGCCACAATGCTTCTTTTAATAAAAGAAAATACCTGGTTGGTGGCTAACCGTGCTTTTAGAAAGGATAACCAATACCGATGTTCAGGATAAGATTTTGCTTGCGCCAGGTTGGGTCTCCAAATTTCATCTGGTTAAACACCCATCTTTCACCGGGTGGCAGCCATGGTTTTCTGAAAGGAGTGGCCAGGTCAAACCGGATCACGAAAATGCTGGCATCCACTCTAAGGCCAACGCCGCCGCCTACGGCAAATTCATTAAAGGCGTTACCCAATCTGAACCGGCTGCCCATGCGCGATGTATCGGTTTTAGCCGTCCACACATTGCCTGCATCTACAAAAACAGCCCCATGTATCACGCTAAACAGTTTGGCGCGTAATTCTCCGTTGAGCATCATTTTTATATCACCACCCTGGTCGGGGAAGATCCTGCTTGAATCCGGGTTGATTTCGTAGTAATAAGAGCCCGGCCCCAGCGATCTCGCCCTGAAGGCCCTGATATCATTGCTACCTCCGGCAAAGAATTGCCGGATATAAGGGAGTACGGCGCTATTGCCATAGGGGATACCATAACCAATATTGGCACGTCCTGCCAAAATCAACTGTGGTTTAATTTTGTAGTAATCGCGGAAGTCGGCTTCCAGTTTGATAAACTGGTTAACCGCGGTACTAAATAGCGTTTTTTGCCCCTGGTCATTCTTTTTGAGAAATGCGTTCACCAGGTTGCCAGCAGTTTCCGCGGTGCCCTGGAAGTAAATATTATTTCGTTTCGCATCCTGGAACTGGTCGCTGTAAGTAAAGCGGTAATTGGTGCTGAAGATAAACTGGTTCTCGTAGTTGCCCCTTAAGCTGGGTACTCTTACCAGAAGTGTTTCCAGACTATCCGTTGTTTTTAGGGTGCGCACGTAAGTAACAGAGAAAGGATTGAAGGTATGGTCTACAAACTGGCTTCCCTTCCAGTTATAACCAAACTCTGCATTGCCGGACAGCATCGTGAAATACAGGGCCCTGTTTAGCAACTGGCCTCCCAGTGTGATATGTGTTTTAGGTACATAATTGCTGGCACTTTTAAAATTAATGGGCGCTATAATACGGGGAAAAATAAGCCTTGCATTAGCGCTTACCGAATAAGAATTGGTTTTAGCGCCACTCACCTGCGTTTCAAATCCACCTGCTAAGCTGGTAACCAATTGTTCAGCACCTCTGAACAGGTTACGATTGGTATTAGATAATTTTATTTCAGATCCCACGAAGTTGTTCGATTTGCTGGTGCCTGTTACCTGTAATGACATTGAACGCTTTTTTTGTGGAGTAAGGTAAAAGTTAGCATCCAGTAAGTCGCTTTCCAGGGTATCTATGGGTCTGAACTCGGCCTTTACAAAACGGAAAGTACCCAGGTTTACCAGGCGATTAAGGCTAAGGCTGTGATCGGCACGGTTATACAGCTCGTCTTTCTGAAAGAAAATCAACCTGTCGAAAATCCTGGGTTTGTAAGTATTTTGAGGATCGTAAATTTTGAAGTCGTTATGTATTACCGGCTTGGATAATCTTAATGCCGAATCGCGCCTGATATTGTAATTAGGATAGATCCTGATCTCGTTAATACGGTAGGGTTTTAAACCTTCTATAGGTGTAAGGTCTTTTACTTTTACATATACGTTTGCTTTATTGCTGCCAATAGTGCTATCAACCTGGAGTAATAAAAAATCAGGATTAAAAAAGAAGTAACCTTTTTCTTTCAGATCGTTATCGATGCGCTCCCTTTCGGCTGTAAATACATCGATATCGTAAAAAATACCGGGTTTTAATAAAGACTGGCCAGCGCCCCGCCTGATGATATTGTTTAAAGCCGTAGGTTCGGCAGGAAATTTAATTTCATTGAGGGTGTATCTATCTTTGGTTATAGCCTTATATTCTGCACGGCCTGTACGCCCTTTTACAATCGCTTCTCCGCTAACCGAGGCCTGCAGGTAGCCTTTACTGATGAGGTGGCTTTGCAGTATATTGATGTTGTTTTGCAAACGCAGATCACTCATTAATACAGGCGGCTCGCCCAGTTTGGTGCGGATCCAGTTGCGCAATCCCTTGGGTTTTTTAGGTTCGCCGGCAAGTGCATAAAAAGCAAGCTTATACCGCATGCCCAGGATCTTCTTGTTGGGCTCGGGGCGTGTCATTTCTTCCAATGTGCTTTTCAATGCTTTTTCACCGGGCACTTTTTTAGCGCTATCGGGGTTTATTTTTACCGTAGCACCGGTATATAAAACCTGGCCTTCCTTCAGGGCTTTTAAACCGGTACAGGAGGCTGCTGTTAGAATAATAGCTGCTAATGTTGCTATGTTGTAAAATGTCCGCATTCTTATGTTGTTATCGTACACGCATCAGATCCATTAAGGTTGTTGCTGTTGCTCCCTTTGTTGTCTTCTTGCTTCACGTTCCTTTCTTAATTTTTCTTCGCTTTTAAAACTTCTGAATATTTCATTGAAACGGTTATAATCTACTACCATTACAAAGCCTAAGCCCGTTTCAATGATTTGCCCTTCTACCACAAGCGTAGATTGATTGCGCCGGTAAGCCCTGAGCCTGTAGCGGCCATCCCGTGACAGCGCATATTCAATATTTACGTTGCCTGCTATATTGGCTCCGTTATTATTTTGAGTACGTGCTCCTTCCAGGGCAAAATCACTGCCAACGGTTATCGTTAACCTGTCGTTCAACAGGCGTTTTGAAAGGGCCACATTCAGGTCGGTACGTGTTTGCTGTGTGCCTGTGCTATAGTCGTCCTGCGACGTGAGGTCAAATGCTACATCTACTCCTTTAATGAGGTCTGATGCCAGGTTGTTAAGTTGCTGTGTCAATAACCTGCTTACACTCTGGCGGGCCAGCATTTCAGGAGAGGCCCCGCCGGCCAGGCTTTCAAAAGGATTCTCCGATATAAACCTGTTTAAAGCCAATACTGCGAAAACCTGTTTGTTGAGCTCGCTGGGATTGGAATTTACCTGCATTAACCTGGCGTTTACAATACCATCTATAGCGTTTCTTTCATTTTCGGGCAGCGAAATCTCGAAATTAATTTTAGGCTTTAATAACTGTTCCGTCATTTTCAGGTAAACCATAAATGGTAATTTCTGCCGGGCCCTGGTTTGTGTAGATTGATCTAACCCCGCAAGCTGGTCTGAAATTAAATCAATAGGGGCTGTATTTACATTGTATACCGCTGTTAAATCCACATTGGCTTCGGTGGGCGCGCCGGTCCATTGTATATAACTGCCCTGTTGTAGCTCAAATTTTCTTTTCGCCAGTCCGCCTATAGAAAGGTTATAGTTGCCGCCTGAAACCAGGTAACGCCCGGTCATGGCTATTTTGCCGCTCGGGTCCATCGTTAAATTCAGCTCTGCTTCTCCTTTTACCAATAAGGCATCACCGTTTGCCGGGTCTACTACTACTGTAATTTCAGCTTCCTTCTCGGTTATGAGGTCCATGGATACGTTCAAGCCTTTTAATTTAGACCTGGTTAAGCTGTCTACGTCCAGGGCTTCCCTGCCATTATTAGGCGGAGCATCCATGTCTACAAATTCAACAACTCCCTCCTGGCTTACAATATCCGGATCGCTGTCGGGGATGACAAAGAAGAAGCGTGTGTCTTTGTTTATTCTTAAAGAGCCGGTCACTTCTGGTTTATTTAAATCGCCGCCCACATTGGCATTGAGTGTTAAAAACACTTTGCCATAGAAAAGCTCATTGTCCTGTGATGTAGAATTGAGCGCCATAAAATTATTGGCCCGCAATTTCAGATCAAAGCCGAAATCCTGGTAATTGGTGGTTTTGATCAATCCATTAATGGTAAAGGCCTGGTTGGCAGAATCTCTTAGTGTAAAGTTGTTAAACCTGATCCCATTGGATACAAAAGCAATATTTTCATCATTCAACCTGAAATAAGAATTGAGCTGCGCTACATTCAAACCTGCATTCTTAAATCCTAAATTACCCAATATTTTGGGGGATGTTAAAGGCCCTTTGGCGGTGAGCTGGCCGGTTAGCATACCAGAGCCATTTTTTATCTGGCCACTGCTCAGGCTTTCAATAAATTTAAGATCAAAGCGGTTGATGTTTACGGTCATGTCCAGCGATCCATTGCCTGTAGTATAGTAATAGCCTCCCGCTTTTACATCATGTACACCGGTTAAGGCCACATCTACTTTAAATGCATCTTTGGTATAATTGTCGGCCAGTATTTTTACATCGCCCAATTGATCTTTTTGATAGCGTAATTTATTAATAACAAGATCGGCTTCAAACGTAGGAGACTCCTGTATGTTCTTTACATCCACTGTTCCATTAAGTGTACCTCCCACCAAAGCCGTATCCTGTTCTGCGTAGCGGGTCAATGTTTCGAGCATGAAATTTTGGAAGCTGACTTTGATAGGCGAATTTGCTGCCGTAGAAGCGCTGTTAACAGACAGTGATTGCCCGTTGTTGCTAATGTTGAAATTCCTGACGTATACTCCCGCGTCTCCATATTGAATCAGGTTATCCTGCGCTACCTGCCATTTATCGTAGTTGAGCAATAGCTTTTGCGGGTCTAACGAAAACTGGTAGGTTTGATTATCCGCTTTGAAGTTTCCGCCAATCATGTACTTGTCCTGGTTTTTACTATCGCGTAAAAACACGTTCACACCAAGTATATTGTTGGCTGCAGCTCCGTTAACAGAAGAATTGTATAATTTAACGGCCGGGCTCTCCACACTTTTTATATCAAGGGTATAGGCAAGTTTCGAGCTATCGTTAAGATTGCTGATGTTAAGCGTCGTATTTTTTACATCAAAGCTGTCATATACTATATGCGGGAAATTAGCATTTACAATAAGGCTGTCTGCTTCGGTATCTAAAACGCCATTTAAATAGGAGGGAGCAAATGTATACAGGGAGGGCACAAATTCTTTCAACAATTTGGAATCGTGCACTGTTATATTAAACTTCATTTTTTGCGGGCCGGTTTTTTTTACCGGCGCAAAAGCATAATACTTACCTATTTCATTGGTGAATGCCTGCCCTATTTGGGTGAGTTGGTATTTGCCATTTAAATCAGCATTAATAATATCAGATTTTAAAGTAAGGTTATTTTCTGTTGCTGTAGATAAAGCGTTCAGGTAAATAGTATCCAGGTTAATAACCCGGCCATCCATTGCAACCTGTAAGCTGGCAATATTAGCAGTGCCATTCAGGTAATCGGGGTCAACTGTTGGGAAATCAAGTGTAGCAAGTCCGGCAACTTTAAATTCTGAGCTGGCAAAATTTAGCTTTTGAAGGTCAATATTCTTCAGGTCAACGGTACCCTTTAATGATGGATATTTACCGGCTATATTGACATGGGTGGCGATATCAAAATGGGCGTTAGAGTCAGGGCTGCTGGCCTGCAATTGCAGCGCTTGTTTAGCGTATTTGCCATCCAGTTTAATATTGCGATAATTATACTTGTTGTAGTAGGCGCTGTAAATGGTTCCTTTAACAGCAGCATTGGCCGTTTGAGCAGAAGTGCCTGTTCCCGCCACATCCAGGAAGAGGCTTACGGTTCCAACATCGGTTCTTTTCAACAGGCTGCCTACATTAAATTGTTTGAGATCCACGACAGCTTTATAGGAAGGATTTTTAGCAGAACCACCCATCGCTGCGTTCACCTTAGCCGAGCCCATATCTGTTCGTACATCCAGGTTGGTAGCAAACTTATTAATGCTGCCTGCAAATTTTCCATTGGCGGCAATCTGGTTAGGCAATTCAATACTGTTAGGTAATGTGCCTTTTGGAACTAATGCATTTAAATCAGATTTTGAAGTGGTAAACTTTGCGATATTGATATTGAAAACGGTATTGTCTACTTTAGGCAAGCCTTTGATCGTTCCTTTTATATCAATATTGGTATTTTTTAACCCGCTTAACTGAAGTTGGTTGATATCGATATCATTCAACCGGCCTTTAATAAGCGCCGCCAGGTTTAATTGCTGGTTGCGATAAGTAGCCGGAACGGAGGAAACAAAATAGGCTGCATCTGCCAAGCCTAAAACCGATTTGCGGAACTGGATATTCATGTCCACCCGTTCGGGATGTTTGCTTAGGTCGTCCTGCGACGTATATGTGATCAAAGAATTATTATCGATATAAGTATGGGGTGTTTTAACCAGCAGGTCATCTACACTGATCTGTTTATCATCGTAAATAACTTTCCCTCTTAATTCATTTAATACAAAGCCGCTGGTATCTGCCAGCTTACCCCCGTTAACTGTTGCCTTGATACCTGCGCTGTCAATAGCAATATCCTGGCCGCTTAATCCGAGGCCTTTTACATTCAAGTGGTTAAAGTCCATACCCCCTTTCTCACGGGGAGCAGAAAGATTGTCGTACCTGATATTATTGTTGGCCAGTACAATTTTGTTGAGATATAAACTGAAGGACGACTCCTTCGTGCTATCTGCCGCTTTTTTAATCGCCGCTTCGTTAGATGGCGTTGGCCTGTAGGCAAAGTCGATAACAGAATTGCTGAGCTCGCCGTTATTGGTTTGATACCTGCCATGCGTAAGGTCGATCAGCAGATCGTTAAAGTTGAAAGTTTTTAAGAAGGCGAAAGCCCTGGTGTCGGAGAGGCGGTCATCATACTTTAAATCAATATCACTAAAGGCAAAGTTTTTTACTTCTATTAACGGCAAACGTCCTCCTGATTCTTTTTCTGTACTATCTATTGCTGCATCTGCTTTTTGTTGTAATACGGTTAAAGGCTTGTTCTGGAAATAATGAAGCCTGGTGTTGGCTAGCTCCAGTTTATCCAGTACATAATGCATTTGTTCCAGGTCAAACTTATCCACCCTCGCACTTAACTTGCCTAATGAAACGCCGGCATCATTGCCTACCACATCATCTTTAAATTTTATGCGGATGTCATTGAAAGTGATCTTATCCAATTTCAGTTGCAACGGTGCTGTTGAATCCTTCGGTGTTTCCGGCTCCTTTTCTGCAGATACAAAAGAGTCTACCAGAAACTGGTAGTTGAAACTGGTATCCGGATTAACCCGGTAAAGGTTGGCATTGACATTTTCCAGTTCGATATTACTAACCGCAATACGGCTTCGGATCAGACCAATCATATCTAACTGAACAGCCAGACGGCCGGCATATAATAAAGTGTCTTTCTTTAAGTCCTGTACATAAAACTTATCTAACTGTAAACCGGTGGGGAAATTAATCCGCACACGCTCAAGGCTGATCTCTGTTCCCGTTTTGGTTTTTAAATAGGATACGACCTTATCTTTTACAAAATTCTGTACAGCAGGTATGGTTAGTGAAATAGCCACCAGTATAACAAGCATAATAATGCTTGCAATAACCCACAGTACAATCTTTAAAACCTTACGTGCTACGCTGCTCAAAAATTATTGTTTTTCTATATGATGAATTTAACATATATCTTATTGTCGCTTTTTTAGGAACATCATAAGATCGTCGCTCCGGCAAAAATATAGTTTATGCAAATTGCGTGCTATTTTTCCTGTAGGGACAAATTACAGCGCCGGTTGTTGTTTTTTGAAAAACGGAGGTAGGAATCAGCCAGTTGGCTTGGTTTTGGTATAGTTAACAACAGTAAAATTTAATAATATCAAAATCACCGGTATGCCTTATCTAAACAATACGCAAACAACTAAAGAGGTAAAGATCTTTTATGAAGACCACGGGGCAGGTAAACCAGTGATACTAATTCACGGATGGCCGCTGAGTCATCGCTCCTGGGACGGGCAGGTAACCGCATTGGTGGAAGCCGGTTACCGGGTGATTGCTTATGACAGAAGAGGTTTCGGCCAGTCCGGAACGGAGTGGAACCGGTATGACTATGATACACTGGCATCTGATCTTGATGCGTTGATAACTGAACTGAATTTAAACGATGTGACAATGGTCGGTTTTTCTATGGGTGGAGGGGAAGTGGTACGCTACCTGACTAATTATGGAGCAAGCCGTATTGCAAAAGCTGCTTTAATAGCCTCTATTATCCCGCTGGTTGCTCAAAAAGAAGATAATCCGGATGGCTTACCCCAGGAAGAGCTGGATAAAATTGCGGAAGCATTGAAAACGGATCGCGTAGCCTTTTTAAAAGATTTTCACAAGAATTTTTATAATTACAGCTTGCTGAAGAAAGATGTAAGTGAAGCGAGGCTGGACGCTGATTTTATTGTAGCTGCCGGAGCATCTGAGAACGCTACACAGAAAGCTGCAGAAGCCTGGGCTACTACAGACTTCAGGCCGGAGCTTAAAAATGTGACCGTGCCCACGTTAATTGTGCATGGCGATTCAGATAATATCGTACCTATAAAGACCTCGGCCGAACAGGCAGCAAAGGGTATTGCCAATAATGAGTATCATATTATTGAAGGAGCGCCTCATGGTTTAAATGCTACCCACGCTTTTGAACTGAATAGCCTCTTATTAAGCTTTTTGAACAAATAATTTTCTGACCTAAATAAAATGATCATGGAAGACAATAATGGAAGAGAGTTTACAATAGAAGCCAAAGTAGGCGGAAAGATGCAGCAGGTACACGTAGTTGCTTCGGAAACCACGGACGGAGCGGCTTTTTATAACTGCCGGGTAGAAGACGATGAAATTACCCAGGTAAGAAAAGACGAGCAGGTGTGGAAGCAAATATGGGGCGACCTGGATGAAGCCGATGTAAAATCGATCGGGGAAGCAATAGAGGGTGCGGTATTAGAAGAATAATTAAAAACGGCAAATGGAAACAGCAGATAATAAACAGGTGGAGATCCTGAACGATCTCATCCAAATCAATAACGACAGGATTGCCGGTTATGAAAAAGCGATAGACGGGCTGGATGATGAGGATAATGAAGATTTGAAACGCCTGTTTCGCCATCTCATCAATAATAGCCTCGACTACAATGAAACGCTCGAAAGGCAGATCGGTTTGCTGGATGGTGAACCTGCGATTGGTACTTCCGGCGCAGGCAAATTGTATAGAGCATGGATGGACTTTAAGGCGCTTGTAACAGGTGGCGACCGGGCAGCCATACTTGAAAGTTGCATAACCGGGGAGGAAACTGCAATCCGGGCATATAAAGAGGCTATAGCCGATGAACAATTGACCCCCGCCTTACAGGAATTGCTGAACCAGCAGCTTGCTGAGCTGGAGCAATCGTATCGGGAAATAACCGCCTTGAGAAAGGTGCTCGAATAATAAATAACCTTTAAACCTTTTTTCTATGAAAAAATTATCATTATTCTCAATGGCCATTGCGGCTTCTTTGATGTTACAAAGCTGCGAACTGGTAGAAGGCATTTTTAAAGCCGGTATGTGGTGGGCTTTCTTTCTTGTTGCATTAGTGGTTATCGGTTTGTTTTGGCTGTTGCGTAGAAAGTGAGCTACCTGCAAAATATGGCAAGCAATTTGCTTTAGGTAAAAGGCATAAGGTTGCTTCTTGTAGTACTAATCTACGATCTTATCACAGCTGACTAAACAATTCGATACCTGTTGTAAACAATTTTAAATAATATATATATGAGAGACGCTTTCACCAACAACTCTAGAAACTTCGGCAGTAGTGAAGCTGCAAGTGCCTTTCCCATCCGATTTACCGGAGATGCCATTCAATACTTATCCGCATCAATGTCCATTAATCTGAGTGACTGGAAATGGCACGAAGAAGAGATCAACGGTCAGAAGCATTGTGTCATTACAGACCGTTTGTTATCGGAAATGTGATAGTGTTTTTTTGCCGATCAGTGTATGCTGATGGAATGGCGGTTACAATAGGGTTGTAACCGCTTTTTTGTGTAAAGGGTTAACTACCTTTGAAACCGGTAGTAGTAGGACAGCTCATTAGGTTTATCCGCAAGCATATCCGCTATAATCTGCCTCCCTTGTATCGAAAAAGTAATACCATTTCCGCCAAATCCTAAAACGAAAAAGGCATTTTCAAAATCGGGGTGCGGACCTATATAGGGTAACCCATCTTTGGTGGTTCCAAAAAGCCCGGCCCACATAATATCTTCTATAAAATGAATGCCGGGCATCAGTTCCTGCAATTGCTTCATCAATTCTTTCGATTTCTTCTCTTTGTTTTGTTGCATATAAGTGGCCGAGGTAAACCTGCTATCGCCTCCACCTACCAGCAAACGTCCGTCATCTGTGGTGCGCATATATAAATAAGGTTTGCGCGTGTTCCAAAGCAATATATTATTCACTTCCTTGTTAATCTTTATTTTCTCCTCGCTAACGCAGGCATAGGTACTATGCAGATCGGCTATACGTTCGTCAAACATATTCACCGTTTCATATCCGGTGCAGTAAACTATTTTCCCGGCTTTTACCCGGCATCCATTTTCGAGAAAAATAGTAATACCTTTATTTCCATGGTCGATCTTTTTGATATCCACCTGGTCATACACCTGTAGGCCCCGCAGCGTGTTGATTTGTATAAGTTCGTGAGCCAGTTTGTAAGCGTCTACGCTTGCTGCAACTGAAGACAAAATGCCACCGAAGGACTGTAAGCCATATTTCTTTTTTATAGCCGATGCACTTAGCCATTTAACGCCTAGCTTGTTTTGGTCTCTTGTTTCAAATTCTTTGTACAGGTGCGGACCTGCTGCCCTGGTGTGAGCCAGGTATAGCGACTGTTTTTTCTGGAAGCCGCAATCGATCTTTTCTTTGTTGATTAGCTCTTCAAGTTCCCTTATAGCTGCTACTCCTGCTTTATAGCATTTCACTGCCGCATCAGTACCAATCTTTTCTTCCAGTTTATATAGGGGTACATCAATTTCATATTGAAGCATAGAGGTAGTAGCCGATGTACTTCCCAGCGCAATATCATTTTTATCGATCAGGATAGTTTTATACCCCTCCCTTACCAGCATGTCTGCAATCAGGGCGCCGGTGATGCCTCCACCTAACACAACAATTTCGGTAGACAGGTTTTTTTGTACAGAAG
>JBCNOR010000540.1:0-3826 GCA_039593785.1 Niabella sp.
CACTGTCCTCGCGCAACCAGGTGGCGCGCAGTTCGAACTCGCCAAAACGCCTGCCGGACACCCGCCAGCCTCCCTTCGGAAAAGTCGTCGCAGTGTAAACTCGAAGAAGATACCGCTGTTGGTATCCAATAATAAACCCGGCTCTGTTTGTGTATCCTGGAACGCGAAAAAGCCTTCCGATGCCGGGAATGTTTCTATGCCATCTATTTTGCGGCCAATACTTTGTAAAAGCTTCGTCTTATAAGGTTCGAAATTGACACCGCCATATACCATCACCGAAAAGTTGGGGAATACTTCCCCTACCGGCTTGCCCGTACGTTTGATGATCTCATCAAAATACATTTGTACCCATGGCGGAATACCACTGATCAGCGTCATATCCTGCCCCAGGGTTTCATCCACTACCTTATTCAACTTGCTTTCCCAATCCTCTATACAATTCGTTTCATAATCCGGCAGCTGATTTTTTCGCAAATACCGGGGTACATGGTGATTAACAATACCGCTTAACCTGCCCGTTGGAATGCCTCCCACTCTTTCCAGCTCGGGAGAGCCACTCAAAAAGATCATTTTGCCGTCGGCGAACTGATGATTACCCGTTTCTGCCATATAACATAAAAGGGCATTACGGGCAGAGTTAATATGATTGCCTATTGAATCTTTAGTGATCGGTATATATTTGGTTCCGCTGGTAGTACCCGATGTTTTAGCAAAATAAATGGGCACACCTTTCCATAAAACATTGTGCTTTCCCTCTTTAATCATGTTGATGTAAGAAGTGAAGGCTTCATAATCTCTTACGGGGATGGCCTGCTGAAATTCGTCATAACCGGTAACCGCATCCAGTTGATGATCCCTTCCGAATTGCGTAGATTTGCCTACCTTGATGAGGTTTTTTAATATAGCCTGTTGATCAGCAACAGCCGTCAGCATTCCCTTTTTTATATTTTTATGAACGATAGAAGCAAACGGTTTTGCTAAAAATGATTTGATTTTCATTAACTTACGAAACTTTAATGGGAGTATCAGGCAACCAAATGTAAGCAAAAATAACAGGAGAAACCTAGTTGCAAAAAATGATTTGCATAAAGTTTGGTTTTCTTATTGATTATTCGGAAATAATAGCTACCTTTGCCGCCTAATTTTTAAAAGATGATAGCAGTAATTAAGGTAGCAGGCCAACAATACAAAGTTGAAAAGGATCAGACATTATTTGTTCCACACCTCGAAGGTAAAGCGGGTGACTCTATTAACCTAGATGTACTATTTGTACACGCTGATGGAAAATTGTCTGTTGGCGCCGATAATAAAGCAAAAGTTAGCGCCGAAATCGTTGATCATATCAAAGGCGATACTGTTATTGCTTACAAAACTAAAAGAAGAAAAGGTTTTCATAAAAAGAAAGGTCACCGTACCGCTTATACTAAAATTAAAGTAACTGGCATAGCTTAATATACCGGTACAGATTTTTTTAAGAACTTCTATCAATATCAACTTTAAATAATTCAATATGGCACATAAGAAAGGCGAAGGCAGTGTAAAAAATGGTCGCGATTCGGAAAGCAAAAGATTAGGTGTTAAAATATTTGGCGGTCAACCTGCAATTGCTGGTAACGTCATCGTTCGGCAACGTGGTACTGTTTATCATCCTGGCACTAATGTAGGTGTAGGTAAAGATTTTACTTTATTTGCATTAACTGATCGTGTAGTAGAATTTAAAAAAGGGAGGAAAGACAAAACTTTCGTTTCTGTTTCTGAAGCAGCTCAAGCTTAGGAATATATTTTCTGGATACTATTGGAGTCCCGCGAACAGCGGGACTTTTTTGTTTTATAGGCCCGTTTGTGAATAACTATTACTTATGCCTTAATAAATTGTGGAAAAAAAATTTGCAGGTATTCTAAATTTGTATAATTTTACCGTCGATAACCCATTTACTAATCAATTAAATTCAAAATCAAATGGCAAAAGCAGCAGCTAAAAAAGCAGCTCCTAAGAAAGCAGCGGCTCCTAAAAAAGCAGCAGCAAAAAAAGCAGCTCCTAAAAAAGCAGCAGCCCCTAAAAAAGTAGCAGCTCCTAAAAAAGCAGCGGCTCCTAAGAAAGCGGCAGCTCCTAAAAAAGCAGCAGCTCCTAAGAAAGCAGCTCCCAAAAAAGCAGCAGCTCCTAAGAAAGCAGCGGCTCCTAAAAAAGCAGCAGCTCCTAAGAAAGCAGCTCCAAAAAAAGCAGCAGCTAAGAAAAAATAAGCGCTGATTTTTTTAAAATTATAAACCTCCCCTCCCGGGAGGTTTTTTTTATCCGGCCCGTAAACAGATAACTTCATATTCCATTTTGTTTGCTATTTTGCATGAATGAACAATGCAGATATAGCAGAACATTTTTCTTTGCTTTCAAAGCTGATGGATATAAACGGCGAAAACTCGTTTAAATCTAAAACTTACTCCATCGCCGCTTTTCATATTGAAAAACTCGAGTACCCACTTACAGAAACAGATAGAAATACTATTGCTTCTATAAAAGGTTTAGGGCCGTCAGTAGCAGCCAAGGTTATCGAATTGCTGGACACAGGCTCTATGAATGCTTTACAGGAAATGATCGAAAACACTCCTGCCGGTGTCAGGGAAATGCTGCATATTAAAGGACTGGGGCCTAAAAAAATTCATACCGTATGGCAGGAAATGAACATACAATCGATTGGTGAGCTGGAATATGCCTGCATGGAAAACCGTTTAACCCGGTATAAAGGTTTCGGAGCCAAAACACAAGCCAACGTTCTGGAAGCTATTCAGTTCTATAATCAAAATATCGGGCACTTCCTGTATGCCCAGGTTGCTACCATATACCCCACCATACAAAACTACCTGAACGGCTTATTCGGACCCGACAAGGTAGCTCCTGCTGGCGACTTCAGGCGCCAGATGCTGATCATCAAAGAACTCGAATTTGTAGTTGCAGCAACGCCCGATGCGATAAAACCTAAATTTCAAACGGCTTATCCACCAGAGCTACTGGAAGAAACCGGAACTTCCATTCTGTATAAGCTAACGAACGGCCTTAAGCTGCGGCTTTATTTTGGAACAGATCACTTGTATAAAAAACAATTTCTTTATAGTTCCGGCGAATCCTTCATCAATACCTTTATGGAGCATTTTGGAAGGGACCGATTTGATAATGCCTCATTTTCGGGCGAGGAGCATATTTTTGAGCAAGCCGGCATAGACTTCGTCCCACCCTATTACCGGGAGACCAGCGAAGCCGTTCATCAGGCTATCAATAAAACACTTCCGCAGGTGTTACAGGTGAGCGATATAAAAGGCATTATTCATAACCATAGCACCTGGTCAGACGGTGTAAATACAATAGAGGAATTAGCCACAGATCTTATCAAAAACGGGTTTGAATATTTTGTTATTTCCGACCACTCCAAAACGGCAGCTTACGCCAATGGTTTATCAGAAGAAAGGATACTCCAGCAACATCAGCAGGTTGATGAGCTTAATAAAAAACTGGCCCCTTTTAAGATATTTAAAAGCATAGAGAGTGATATTCTGAATGATGGAAGCCTGGATTATAGCAACGAAGTCCTGGCCAGCTTCGACCTGGTTATTGCCTCTGTTCACAGCAACCTTTACATGAAGGAAGACAAGGCGATGCAACGCCTTATTAAAGCGATCGAAAACCCCTATACCACCATCCTGGGTCACCCCACTGGACGGCTGCTACTCAGCAGGAACGGCTATCCTATCGATCATAAGAAGATAATAGATGCATGTACCGCTAATAAAGTGGCTATTGAAATTAACGCTAACCCCCACAGGCTGGAGTGGCTGG
>JBCNOR010000541.1:0-3815 GCA_039593785.1 Niabella sp.
TTTCAAACAGCTGCTCAAATGGCGGCTTCCCGAAATCCTTATGCAACGCTGCACAAAATGCTTCCTGGTTTTCGGTAAGAAACCGTTCCATACGATCGAGTTGATCCATACGCCACTCGAATGTTTTGGTTGTATCTGTATAAAAAAACTCCTTTTGAATATTTAGTAAATCCTGGTACTTGTTCATAATAGGAAGATTAATATGATTGAATAAAGAATAAACTGCACCAACGAATGAAACATTGATGCGGTACCCGAAATGTCTTATTGTTTTTTCCCCCTAAAGAAGGCAAAAGCATAGTTTAGTTGAATGGCGATAATAACACCAATAGCTAAATAGGAATTGATAAAACTGAGCAATGCCCCGATAAAATACAATGTTTGAGAACTAATAATGCGTTTTTTGATAGCATCAGACACTTTGTCCTTGTCTTCCGCTGGTACAAATCCATGTTTAACAGCATAGTTCCAGTTAATGTACAGCGTTATACCAAGTAGAAAAATATTTAGCCAGTAAATAGCTATGGCAAATTCATGTTTGATATAGTCGCCCAGGAACGCGGTTGTAAATGGTAAAACAGAAACAAATAACAGAAACAGCAGGTTGATCCAGCTCAGGTTTCTGTCGCTTTTTTTGATATGCTCAAATTGAGCCGACTGTCCCATCCAGAAGATGCCTGCTGTCATAAAGCTTAAAAAGTACACCAAAAATTTGGGCATCAGGTGCAGGAAGGCGGTAGCCAGGTCTTTATTGCCGCCTTCAATTTCAGGTACTTTAATTTCCAGAACCAACAGGGTCATGGCTACCCCGAAAACGGCATCGCTGATAGCAATAAGCCGGCCGGTATCATGGCCTGCTATTTTATTATAATTATTCATTGCAATAGTTAAGGTTTAAATGTTAAACAGGTATCCGGATCAGGCTGGCATACACGTGATCGTAGAAATAGTAATGATACCTGCCCATGCCCTTTGGTGATGCCTGACTCCGAAACTTAATGGTTGGTAGGGCAGGCTCGGACACCGATATACATAGTTAACAGGTGCGAAATTTAGCACTACCGGTTACACTACAGCTGTATATTATCCGGGTGGGAAAAGTTGATACTTTTACCTACAAAAAAAGTTTTTATTACAACTGACCTATTAACGCGATTGCCCGATGTCGAGACGGTCAAATTTTCCTTCGGCATTCAGGTGAAATTTAAAGAATACTTTAAACGTGCCCCATTGCCCTGCTTTGAAATTACCATATACATCTTTGCCTTCGTTTTCTACTTTGTCGATGCTCTGGAATTTTTCATTACCTAATGCTTTTGCAAAAAAGCTTTTAAAATCCACTTTGTTGCCATCGTCGGTCATTTGCGGATCTGCTGTAAAAAATGTATACCAGCTCTTGTCTCCGGCATCTAATGCTTCAATGGCCTGTTTTACTTTCTCGTTAGTTATTTTTGAAAAATCCATAGTGATTTCTTTTTTTAGGGTTTGTTTGGATGATGTTGCAGTAGTACGGCTTTTATTTTGCCCGCAGGCCGTAAGCGAAATGCTTAATATTAATAAGCTGATAATAGAAGGAACTTTCATATCGCATAATTGAATGGGATAGATAAGTGAAATGTCTACGCCTTTTTTAAAGGATGTTGCAGGTAGATGATCACCAGGTTCAGCAATAGAAAGGGAAGTTCTACTAATACGCCTTTAAAATCTTTATCCAGCAGGTGAAAACAAATGATCAGTAAAATACCGGCGGCCATTAAGAAATTGCCCCATACAAATGTTTTAGGAAACAATATAAGTAGGGCTGCGATCATGGTAACCGCTCCGTTGATCATTAATCCCGATTTAGTAAATCCCCATTTGCCAAACATTTCCAGCATTTCCGGTTTGCCCGAAAACATGGCATAGCCCTGTTTTAAGCCCATAAAAACGGCAACCAGCATCAGTGCTGCGTTGATGATTTTTAATACCATAGTTGTAGTTGAATGATTAAAAAAAGATAACTGAAGGGGTGAGCCTTCAATTATCTTTTTCAAAAGGTTGGATCAATTATCTTGTTGTATAACCGCCGTTAGCAAAAATGGTCTGACCCGTAATCCACCAGCCATCGGTTACCAAAAACTCAACTAAAGGTGCAATGTCTTTAATATCGGTAAGTCCACCTAAGGCTGCAGCCGATTTATGATAAGCTACCGCATCATCAGCTTCCTGTCCGTAAAAGAATGGTGTATCCATGGGCCCAGGTGCAACGGCCGTAACAGAAATACCACGGGCGCCAAACTCTTTTGAAGCAGCCCTGGTAAAATGCTCAACAGGCGCCTTCATACCAGCGTAAGTAGAATAAAGGCCTGTATAGGCAGCCAAAAGAGAAGTTACAATAGTACAGATCTTACCATTATCATTCAGTTTCTTTCCGGCTTCCTGAATAAAGAAGTAGGCTACTTTAGAGTTAATATCGCTCATGCTGTCATATTCAGCTTCGGTAGTATCTCCAAAAGGTTTTTTTAATACCTTTCCTACTGTATTAATAGCGATGTCGATACCACCAAATTTTTCGATAGCAGCATCAAAAAGTTTAGTGATGTTTTCTACCTTGGTCAGGTCCGATTGTATCAGGATGGCTTCGGCACCTGCTGCCTGTACTTCCTGTAAAGTTTGCTCTGATTCAGCTTTAGAGCTTTCGCTGTTGTAATGGATCACCAGTTTTGAGCCTTTTGCTGCAAAATCTCTGCTTAATAATCCGCCCAGGTTTTTGCCCCCTCCGGCTATCACCACTACTTTTCCTTTTGCGTCGTTTCTTGCCATGTTTTTTGAATTTAATTTTTAAGTGAAATGTTGCACAAAGGTCTGCCCGGCAAACGGGCTGACTATGGTGAACTTTTCGGTTTTTTATAATTCAGAATATTCTGCTGGTGATTTTTTCTAAATGTTCCGGGGGTACAACCTACCCATTTAAGGAAAAATTTAGAAAAGTTAGAGGGGTCGTATGTAAGTGTGAATGCAATTTCGGCAATAGACAAATCTGTATGAAGAATGAGCTCTTTTGCCTTGTCGATAATCTTCGCATCGTAAAAGAAGCAGGGGTGATGCCCGTTTTCTTTTTGGATAACATCGGCGAGGTGCTGGTGCGAAATGGCCAGTTCCCGGGCAATCTGGTTTAGCTCCAGGAACTCGATAGCGTCGCCATTAACGACATCCTCTATATGATGATCTAAAAAAAGCAGGTATTGCCGGCTAATGGCTGCGTTTCTGCTTTCGGTTATCATATCATTAAAGGTTGTCATTTTTAAATTTTGTTGCAACCGTATCCCGGTCAATAATCGTTAAAGTTTGCAGATCTGTCTGTCGAATCAACCTGTGTTCATCCTGTTCCCTATACAAAATATATGGCTCAACAAAAACAGGTGGATTGCTATTGTTTCTATATTAAAGTTGAATGAAAACAAATGAAATTTATTTACTATAAGTCCCTTTTTTTTTGTTATTTGTATCAAATAAGGGGAGTGCTAATAGGATTGAAAATAAATTGTTCAAACGTCTCATTTTTTGACCCTATTAGCATGGTCGCATTTATTTTATCCTAAATTTGAAGGATTGAACTGGTTCTTAAAATTGCGCAATATATTCATGACTGCCTTTATCAAATCTGCATCCCTTATAAAAGGGCGTATGTTAATAGTGGTATGTATTGTTCTTTTATTATTGAGCCTGAGCCCCGCTAAAGGCCAGTTGAATATGTTCACCAATTTTGATGTTACCAACGGTCTTAGCAACAATACTACTTTTTGCGTAGCCCAGGGCAAAAAAGGGTTTGTATG
>JBCNOR010000542.1:0-3813 GCA_039593785.1 Niabella sp.
TACAGCATTGGCCCCGGTATAGCCATAGGTATTACTGCCATTACCCACCATCACATATATGGAATTGTTGTTTGGACCAATATGGATCATAATCCTATCGCTAAGAGATGTGGATTTGCGCATGATAGTGGTCCAGCCGCTGACGGTTGCATCATATTTAAACTGCGCTTCCAGGGTAAACTTGGACGCGTTGTTGAGCTGTGTTACATTTCCAGCCGTGATCCTCCCCAAGGAGGACATGGTCAATGCCTTGCCGGAATTAGAACAGCTGCTTGTAACTGTGACCGTCAGCGTGTCCCTGGCAATGGCCGCCCGGTTGTCAACAACATTCAATTGATATTTATATACACCTGCCGTTGTAAGCCCAGACACAGTTGTAGAGGAGCTGGAACCCAATGGGGTAGCAATGGTACCGACGGCCGGACCGGAAATTTTTTTCCATACATACCTTACAATACTCCCATCCGGATCTGTAGAAAGGGCGCCATTCAATGTGGCCGCCCCGGAGCTGGTGCAAATGGTTGTATCGCTGCCCACATTAGCTGTTGGAAGGACATTAACAGGAAGGCTTTTATTTTGCCCAAGGAACCATTCGTAGATATTTAATATACCGTCGTAACCATATGTATATGCCGGGTTGTCGATGTTATACACCCTGGGCCATATGCCGTGCCCTCCGTCTGGCCAAATAGTCTTTAATGCTTTTACCTCCGGTGAAGGGATATGGTTGTTGATCGAATCAATTGGGATCGTAGTGCCAGTAACATTGCATGTTGAATCATTTTCGGCATGAAATCCCCACACGGGCAATTTGGCATCCCCCACATACTGCGCACCATTGGGGGTACTACCCCAACCATCAAAATGGTGTGGAGGTGCGCAAAGCGGTGCTGCTGCTGCCAGTCGTTTAGCGTTTGCCGCATTGAATGCAAGAAAGCCAAAAGTACCTCCTCCGCCAAAACTCATGCCGGTCAGGTAAACTCTGTTGGTGTCTATTTTGAGATTGTTCTTAGCATAATTTAATATGGAAGTTATATAAGCGACCTGCCACTGCCCTATTGGGTTTCCGGTGCTCCGGAAAGTGCTCCGGCACATAGGGGATAAAACGATAAAAGTATCTACCTGTCCGTTCCAGGTAAATGCCATTTTATACCCGAGACTTACCAGGCGGGAAGGCCCAAAACCTTCTATATCCCATACGGGAGCTCCGGCAGCAATGGATGTATTATTACTTTGCTCGCCACCACCGTGCAGAAAAACAATCAATGGGTATTTCCTGGTATTGCCCGGCGCGTCGTGCCCTGCTGGTTTGTATTCAAGAAATGGAATCGTATCGCCGTTGCTGGCCGTAATGCGTTTGGCAATATTTTGTGCATTTAAATGAGCAGGTAAATTGGAAAGAAGCAGAAAGAAGGCCAGGCATTGGCCGATTAATGGGGTAAATCTTTTCATGGAATAAGCGTTTTAGTATTAAGGTTATTTATGAGATCAACTTATCAGGGCTTTTTTGCATTAAAAAGGGTGAAAGAAGCTAAGTAAAGAGTTTTGAGGGTGTTGACAGGGGATATAACTACAGTACTTATACCGGGCTCAGAGTTTTTGTATTTGCCACAAATCTTATCTTAAGTTAGTATTTCTTGTGGCAATTATCAAAAGTTAGGATGTATATCTTTTTTCAACAACTATTCGTTCGGCAGTTTTAAATATTTACCATTGATAACCGCCATCCTGTAAACTAAAACCCAATTCGAATTAAACCTGAAAGTAAAATACGGACATACAAATATTATAACGAAAGATTGGAAACGACTCGCAGACTTTTATGAATTGGTTTTCAGCTGTACACCGGTTCCTCCGCAGCGTGGACAAAAGGGAAACTGGCTCGATAAAGGAACGGGTGTTTTGAATGCTCATTTAAAAGGAATGCATTTACGGCTTCCTGGTTATGGCGACAATGGCCAACATTTCAGACCCGGACGGCAATATTATTGAACTTCAAAACCGGAGTTAGACCGTGAGCCGTTCATTGTCCTTTTCCATCATTTACATATTCCAGAATATCGCCCGGCTGGCAGTCTAATGCTTTACAAATTGCGTGTAGTGTGCTAAAACGAATTGCTTTTGCCTTCCCTGTTTTTAAGATAGAAAGGTTAGATAATGTCAAATCAACTCTTTCAGAAAGCTCATTCAGAGAAATTTTCCGCTTTGCCATCATCACGTCTAAGTTTACGATAATTGGCATAGCTTAAATTGTTAGGTCATTTTCAGATTTCATATCCAGGGCATTCTGCAATATTTTTTCAAATATTGCTGCAGCAGTTGCAACTACGGCCGAAACAAAAGTAGCCATGATACACATAGCCAGGAAACCCGCAGGGTCATCGTCTTTATTGTGCGCTATCCTTATAAATATTCCTGCTGCCACAATTAAAACACTTAGTACGATCGCACAATATTTTATGCTCTTTAGAGCCTTAACAGAGCTGGATGAGAATACTTTATTCTGCCCGATATATCCAAGTAACCGGAACGCCTTGTAGAGCGCAACAAAAAAAGCGATGGATGCTGCGTATCCATATAAGATGAGGGGGTCAGCGTAAATGCTGAACAAGTCGAGGTTTGCGGCTCTTCCTTCGGTTAAGGGAAACCGGATCAAAATGGCAAGCGCCACAATGCCGATAAGCACAATGACTGCCTGAAGGAACGTGATTGAAATCCTTTTCATAATGGTAAATTATACTGCAAACATAATAAATATTTATTGATAAACAATAAATATTTAGCGTTTGTAGAAAATACTTATCTTCAACTTACGGTTAGAACCGGCGCAGGTACCCTGGCTTAAGCGTTATTTTATTATGTATTTTACTGCCAGCAGTGCCCCTCAGCAACCGGAAATAAAATTACTATTTCAGTTAAAACCTGCATTATGACTGACGAATCAAATGGCTACGAAAGCATTGCAAAACTATACATTCAGGGGAGAGGACGTGCGGTAAATGGAATAGGTGCATCCACTGCCCGCACCTGGGCCCGGACCCTTAGTAAAGGGTCCGTAGTACTGGATCTTGGATGCGGAACCGGTATCCCGGTTACGAAAATCCTGCATGATGAAGGGCTGGCAACGTATGCTGTGGATGCATCGCCCACTATGATCGAAGCCTTCCGCGAAAACTTCCCCAATGTACCCGCTGCCTGTGAATCCGTTGAAAGATCGGCTTTTTTTAACCGCTCTTTTGATGGCATTATTGCTATAGGGCTGATCTTCCTGCTTCCCCGGGAAACCCAACGGGCGCTGATCTCCAAAATGGCTGCAGCCTTGAATCCCGGCGGCAGGTTATTATTCACTGCTCCACTTTACAAAATTGAATGGCAGGATGCAATGTCGGAGCAACTCTCAAGATCACTTGGAGCAGAACAATACCGGTCGCTGATGGCGGACGCGGGATTATCTGTTGTTGACGAAATAGATGATGAAGGTGGGAACCATCATTACAGTGCAATCCGGAAAGCTTACTGATCTGAAACGCTGCAGGGCATTATTATCTTCCTGTTAGGAACATTTGCGCCTAAGCGGCATTCGCGAATGCCGCAATGCTACGCACGCCCGCTATTATCCGAGCGGTGTTCAGGAAGCGTAATGGCCCATTACCCGGAACACCACAAAACCCTGCGCCTGCAGCGGATCCCTAATTAAACAACACTTCATCTGCAAACACCCATCCCCTGCTTCCCTTGCCAGGGTGCCATCCGGGTATCTTCGCCAAAGGATCCATGACCAGCTTCACACAGGAAACCCTGGTAACCGGAAAG
>JBCNOR010000543.1:0-3811 GCA_039593785.1 Niabella sp.
CCATGACAGAAGGCGTTTTCAAGGTGCAGGAAGTAGTGATTCGACCTGGGTTCGATAAAGACCAGATCATCAAGCTGGTAAATGTCCTGGAAAGTATCAGTTCTCACCCGGTAGCCACTGCTATACGTGAATATGCAGGAGAAGCGGATCATTCCATAAAGTTGAATGATGCCCGGGAAATTGCCGGGTATGGCCTTAAAGCTTCCGTCGACGGTAAAGAACTGCTGGCGGGAAACTTTAAATTATTGGATCAATTCAATATCCCTTATGATATGGATCCTCAAAGTATCGTCTACACGGTCATCGCTATTGCATACGGGGGAAAGTTCGCCGGGTATATTACTATTGCAGACAACATTAAAACAGACGCAAAACAAACCATTAAAAAGCTGCATGAATTGAACGTAAAAACGACCATGCTAAGTGGTGATAAAAAATCTGTAGTGGATTATGTAGCCCTGCAATTGGGTATCGACAATGCTTTTGGAGACCTGCTGCCGGAAGACAAGGTAAATAAGGTTAAGGAGATCAAAGCTCAAAAAGAAACAGTGGCTTTTGCAGGAGACGGGGTAAACGATGCGCCGGTGGTAGCGCTAAGTGATGCAGGCATTGCCATGGGCGGGCTGGGCAGTGATGCTACTATTGAAACAGCAGATATAGTCATACAGGATGACCGACCCGATAAAATACCCATCGCGATCAACATCGGGAAGCAAACCAGAAAGATCGTCTGGCAGAACATTACACTCGCTTTCGTGGTTAAAGGCATTGTGCTTATTCTTGGTGCAGGCGGATTAGCTACTATGTGGGAAGCCGTTTTTGCTGATGTAGGGGTTGCATTGCTGGCCATTCTAAACGCAGTAAGAATACAGCGGATGCGTTTTGACCTATAAACCATGAGGCGATCAGGTACGGTAACAGAACTATAAGTCATATTTTCGTTGGTTTGAACGCGTCTTGTCTTATGAAAATTATTGATGCGTATGGATCAAAATTTATCTCTACTCAAAAGCAAGGTTAAAAAATAACATATATGAAAACAAGCGCCGGCATACTGCTGTATAAAAAGCTGCAAGGCAATACTTATTTTTTCCTCGTGCATCCGGGTGGGCCTTTTTGGAAGAATAAGGATATAGGCGCCTGGTCTATTCCAAAGGGAGAAACAGAAAAAGATGAAGATCCCTTAGAGCGCGCCCGTATAGAATTTAAAGAGGAAACCGGTAAAGAGATCAACGGCAATTTCATACCTCTTACTCCTGTTCGCCAGAAAAGCGGCAAGTGGGTAAAGGCCTGGGCAATTGAGGGAGATATAGCAACTGAAAACTGTAACAGTAATTTAATTGCAGTGGAATGGCCGCCACGCTCGGGTAAACAGATCCAAATTCCCGAGGTAGACCGGTGGGAATGGTTTACTGCAGCAGCAGCCATGCAAAAGATCAATCCGGCTCAGGTATCTTTCATAACAGAAGTTCTGGCATTGAAGTAGGTTTTAGTCCGGCATTGACCCGGTAATTATTTATCGTTAATATTTTGCTCCCGGGCTCTTTTCTATCTTGTCATGTGCTGTTACAAAGCGAGCCGATAGAGGGGAAAATAGAGTTCTTACTTCCCCCCTTCTATCAATTCGCATGTTCCAATAAATATATACTTAAAACTAAAAAACTTCTGCATTCGAAATAAGTGGGCAGGCCTTGGAAGCCGTTATGGTAACCCTTATTTTTTGAGTAGTAACCGGAGCCACCTTTATTATCCGCTTATATCCTATAGTGGTTTCATCGGCTAACAGTTTCCAATCGCTCCCCTGCAATGCTTCAATTGTAAAGCTCTTTACGCGCTGTCCTAAACGAATATACTCCTGCAATAGTATATACTGTACTAATCTTTGCTGATTCAATGTTATTTCAAAACTCGCGTTGGTAACCCCGTCATCGGTGGCCCAGTAGGTTTCTTTATTTCCATCGGTTATTGCGGCTCCTGCAAAACGAAGATCATTACCGCGTATATTGCTGGAGGTTACTTTACTTTTCTTTGCAAGATTGCTACCTAATCTATTATTCAAAAGCTCTTTAAATCCTCTTAAAGAAGCCACATCGTTTTCATGAAACCGGCCATCCCTGTCGGGAGGTATGTTCAGTAATAAGGTAGAACCTCTGCCAACAGATGAAAGATAAATATCGAACAGTTTTTCGGGTGTTTTCACTTTCGCATCTTCGCGGGTATGATAAAACCAGCCCGGCCTTATAGAAACATCTGTTTCAGCGGGTATCCAACTGGTGCCATTTTCAGACCCGGTATTCAGCAAACTATTGATTCCACTTTTACCTGCATACAAAGTATCCGGTGTAATGTTATTCCAATTGGTTTTGCCTACATGGCCTTCTTCATTGCCAACCCACCTGATATCAGGACCCGCATCACTAAAAAACAAAATTTCGGGTTTGGGCTGAATACGATCCACCATCTTTATTGTTTCGGGCCAGTTATAATAGGTAGCTGCATTTATTTTACGAACCTCGCGTGTGCCACCATAAAATCCGTCTCCCCCATTGGCCCCGTCAAACCAAACCTCGAAGAGCGGCCCGTAATTTTTAACCAGTTCGCTGAGCTGCTTGCGGTAGTAGGTGATATAAGAACCGGTTCCATACCCAGCATGATTTCTATCCCATGGAGACAGGTATAGCCCCAATTTCAATCCGCCTTTTTTCACAGCCTCGCTTACCTCTTTTACAACATCCCCCTTCCCATTTTTGTATGGGCTGTTCTTTACAGAATGGCTGGTATATTTTGAAGGCCACAAAGCAAACCCATCGTGATGCTTGGAAGTAAGGATCAGGCCTTTAAAGCCGGCTCGCCTTAATTCAGCCACCCATTGATCCGCATCCACTCGGGCAGGATTAAAAAGCGCCGGACTTTCATCGCCATAACCCCATTCCTTATCAGTAAATGTATTGATGGTAAAATGAATAAATGCATTCATTTCCATTTCATGCCATTTCAATTGGGCCTCTGTGGGTACAGGTAGTACCGGCGCCGGATCTTTTACAGCTTGGGCATGCAGCTGAAGGGCCAGCATCTTACAAAAAATAACCGTCGCAAAGCTCGGCCCAATACGCTTCCATTTTTTCATACCTAAAAGTTCAATGCTTACACTAATAGTTTACAGTTGGAGACATTTTCTTATCGTCATTGACTACCTGGAAAAGCCTGCTCATTTTGTGCTTAATTCGATAACAGGAACTTCGTAGGGCGGCTTTTCACGGGGTAACTTAAACTCCAGATCTGATCCGGTGGTGGTAAACTGTACTTCAGACGCATCATTGAGTAACTGCGCATACTTTACTTTCCCGTTGTAGCCTGGCAGCACCAGCTTACCATCTGCCGGGTAATTAAATAAATGTATATAAAGCTTGCGGGTATTCGGATTATAAGTAAGGCGGGTATTCATTTCAGCAGGAAGCTTCCACTCATCAGGCGGGTAAGTGCAGTTGTAAACAGACCGGCTATTGGCATGCATCCAGTATGATAAACTATCTAATGCTTTATTGGCGCGATAATCAAATTCGCCGCGGGCAGTAGGTCCCACGTTCAATATAAGATTACCGCCGTTTGCAACAGAAGTGATCAGCAGATCCAGCAACTGGCGCTGGGTTTTCCAGCTATGTTCATCCCTGTAATAGCCCCATGAACCCGAAAATGTTTGACAGGTTTCCCAGTACTTACCTTTATACTTCAACAGCTCATTGGGTTTCACCTGTTCGGGTGTTTCAAAATCAAAACCATCGGTATACTCATTTAAGTCCAGCCGGTTATT
>JBCNOR010000544.1:0-3752 GCA_039593785.1 Niabella sp.
GACCGTGTAAACGGACCTTATGGCGCTGCAGTATCTTTTAGCGAAGTGGATTTAGCGAGCAAAAAGACCAGATTAGTGCGCCAGCCAGGCATCAAATACCGTTTATATGAGCTAATGGGGGAGCCTTACCTGATCCGCGATCAATTGACATATATTGTTTATAGTCCCGCTGATTCGGGCAGTGGTATGGCCAGCGAATACCGGCATTTACTATTATCTGAAAAAGATACTTTACACGATTTTGGTATCCGTAAGTTCACCAACCTGAATTACAAGTTTGCTGTGAACGCGAAGCAGGAATTATTATTTTTAGATGATGAGCATTTCATGGCAGAGGATACGAATTATATAGTGAGTTATAAAAAGGATCGCTTTATAGAAAGAAGGCCACTGAATGCTGATTATTTCAGGGGATATTTAAGTCCTGATGGCCGGTACCTGTTTTATCTTACCCAAAACATGGATGCCTATTTGGTAAATACAAAAGACCTTAGCCGGGTAAAAATGGATATTTCCGCAAAAGAGCTGCATGCGGTTGTATGGAGTAATAATGGAAACAGATTAGCACTGGTTCAGGATCACGACAGCCTTGCAGGAACGGATAAGCTGGTGATCTATACACTTCAATAAGTATACAATTTTTTATTTTTTTCGTTTGTGAAGGGACGGTTCAATATCCCCCTTCCACTTTTTGTATTGATCTTCGGTTAATTCCTTTTTAAGCCGGTTGTCCCGCTCACTGATCAAGGCTTCATTTCTCTTTCTTACACTTTGGAAATCCTGGCTGGATAACCCCTGTGCAAGACCGGAAGCGGGTCTTTGTATATTATTCTTGAGTTTTTGCTGATCCTGGTAAAACTCGCTGAAGATCTCTTCAATATTTTGCTTTTTAGACTTATCCAGCTTAAAAGCCTCATCCAAAGCCTCTACCGCAACGCTTACTTTTGCTTTGATGTCTTCGTTTGATGCATTATTTTGAGCGCTAAGCGGTGCGTAGCCTAAAATAAGCGAAAGGAGTACAACGAATGCTGTTTTGGTTTTCATCCGTAAACTTTTTAAAGGTTTAAATGCTGCTTCAGTATGCCATTGGGAGACTGTGTATACAGCTGCATTGCTTTTATTCCTGTGCTTAAAACGGGTCATGCCTGGTTTCATTTTGAAAGATTCTATACCTATAAGAGGCTAAAATCCCACAAAAGTTGCAAGAGGTATTTTCCTAGCGGCTTCCAGGAATTGGACCGTCACCTGGTTTACGGGTCCTTCCTTTGTTAATGATCTTTTTCATTAGTGAATCATAAGCCACCTGCTGTTCGGGCGTACAAATTTTCCTGGTTTGTACCACATGCCTGAAAGAGTTGATTTCCACCTGCTTTTGTAAGCTGGCAATTGAGTCGGCCCACTTAATTACAGTAGTATCCACTGTATCCTGTGTTTTAGTCAGATCAAAAAGAATATTCTTCATATGTATGATCTGGTCCATTTTTGCTTTGGCATCTGACCAATGACTTTTTTTAAGTTCGTTAAACTTTGCCACCTGCTCATCGTTGAAACCTACTTCTTTTCGCAATACAGCCGCAAATCCATCTTTATTGTCTGGTTTTTTGGCAGGTTTTTTACATAAAAAGAGAAAATAGGCCAATACAGCTATATTGGTCAATAAAAGAAGAAAAATAATAAATACGAGAACTTTGTTATTGGATCGGCTTTGCGTCATTTATTAGGGATTAACATCGTTAACGGCCAGTATATAGTTTTCGTTCTGTAAACCATCTGATACTACTGTAGAAGTTATAGTCGAAACCTCGGGTTCTGTATATTCTGAATGCATAACTGTGTAGGCATTAGCCATCAACACTACTAAAACACACGCGATGGCTACAGCAGGCCTTGCTATAAAACCAACTGTTTTTGTCCAGAAGCTGTTTTCTTCCCGGATTCTCGCCATAATTCGGGTGTGCATATAAGGCCTTGCTTCAGCGCGACCAACACCATCCAGGCTGTTTAAAATTTCATCTATTTCCAGGTTGGATCTTTTCATCCGTAATGTTTTTTGCCTGCCTACCGCAGGCGGGTTTTTATAGTCCGCCGGGAATCGCCCGCCTGTTGACGGCTTTCCCATGTCTCTTTATATCTTTTTGACGCTATTTTTTCATTTTCCTTGTAAAATAACGCTTTTTATGTCTCTAATATTTTTCTTAAATTATTTTTTGCCCGGTGCAACAGCGACTCAATAGCCGAAACCGTTGTTTGCATGATCTCGCTGATTTCCTGGTAGCTGAGCCCTTCCATCTTATTTAAAATAAATGCAATTTTCTGGTTTTCAGGCAATTTGTCTACGGCTTTCATTAAAATGGCTGCATTTTCCTTTTTGTCCAGCACTACTCCGGGATGGTTAAAATCAGGCGGATTTACTTCAACCTGTGCGTCATCGCCAAAAATGCTTTTCACAAAACCAAAACGCTTTTTTCTTTTCTTTTTCCGCTCATGGTCCAGCGACTTTGTAGTGGCAATGCGATATAACCAGGTAGAGAGCTTGGATTCTCCTTTAAAAGAGCCTATTGACTGGTATACCTGCACAAACACTTCCTGGGCCAGGTCTTCTGCATCTTCTTCACTTTTCACGATACTAAGGCAGGTGTTGTAGACCATGTTCTGATAACTGTCCACAACCTGTTTAAAGGCGGCTTCCTCTCCTCGCTTTAATTGTTCTACCAGTATTTCCTCGCTAACCAAAAGTTTTAGTTTGATACAAAATTCTGGCAGCGATATTACTACATTTTTCCTATACGATTTGTGAAAGCATTTAAAACATTGGTCCTCCGCCAGGTCGGCCACCACCGCCAGGCATTCCGCCCCCGGGAGCGCCTCCACGCCATTCCCTGCGCTCTTCATTGGTAGCCGGAGAAGCTGCTTTGCCCTTGCCAAAGTTTCTTAAACTATAAGTGAACGTCAACATGAAATATTGTTGAAGCACCCGGCTTTGTTGGTCGGTAATGGTATTGTTTGCGTCAATAGTCCGGCTAACACTTTGATTTTGTTTTAAAAGATCGAATACCGACAACTTTAATTCCCCTGCTTTATTTTTCAGGAATTTTTTACCCACCGCCGCATTCCATAACCAATACGATGTATTAAATCCTTGCGAAAGCCCGCTGTAGGTTTGATTGCTTATATCGTTTTGTAAAAACCACCCGCTTTTGGAGAGCAGGTTTAAAAAGGCACCGCCCGATTGATTAATGAACCTTGTATTGCTGTTGCGAACAATGTTGCGGGCCACTAGTTCGGCGGGGTATTCACTTTTGGCATTGCTAAAATTAGCGCTGTAGTTGATATTAAAATCAATGTATTCACTGATGTTACTTGCCCACACAATACCTCCACTTAATGTATTGTTGGTAGTTTGGGTAATGAGGTTGTTAATAGACCCCGGCCTGTCTACGTAGGTAAAGCCTCCGTTAATATTTAAATTAGATTTAAGCGCTTTAAATGGAAAGCTATAAGTAACAAAAGCGTTTAGCTGTTTATAGCCGTTAAGATTGACAGGCTTGCTAAACTGGGAACCTTTTTTTACACTTATATTTTGAATAAGCGAATCTGCATTTAAATAGTAAACCGCATTAGTGATATAATCATTGGTGGTTTGCCCAAAGAAGTTAACAAAAAAGCTATGGCCTGTTTTGCGGTTAACATAGGAGTACCGGGCTGACCCAAAATTGGTATAGGCCTGCTTTAAAAGCGGGTTACCGCTGCTT
>JBCNOR010000545.1:0-3752 GCA_039593785.1 Niabella sp.
ACTCCTTTACCGATATTCACCAGTGCGTCCTTGGCAGTTTGCCGGTCTAATGTTTTATGCTCAAAAAGTAAGCTTAATATTTTTTTCATTTGAAATATTCAATATGCAGTAATCAATATCCGATCTCCTAGGCTTTCAACCAGTTTCTTAGTATTTGCTCTCCCTGTGGCGTTAATACACTTTCGGGGTGAAACTGCACGCCACGTACATCATAAGTTTTGTGCTGTAATGCCATGATCATATCATTTTCATCTACAGCAGTAATTTCTAGCTCATCTGGAAAGCCATCCCTTGACACTACCCAGGAATGGTAGCGGCCCACTTCAAACTCCTCTGCTAGTCCGGCAAACAGATCCACATCCTCTTTTACAATTTTACAGGGAGTGGCTACACCATGGTATACTTTTGAAAGATTCGTGAGCTTTCCGCCAAAAGCCTCTCCAATGGCCTGCTGCCCCAAACAAACACCCAGTATAGATTTGGATGCAGCATATTCTTTGATCAGCGGTAATAAAAGTCCTGCTTCTTCCGGTATACCTGGACCCGGGGAAAGAATTATTTTATCATAGTTTTTTACCTGCTCCAGGGTTATCTGGTCATTGCGGTGCACTTCTACCTTCTGATGTAATATTTTTTCAACCAGGTGCACCAGGTTATATGTAAAAGAATCGTAGTTATCAAAAACAAGAAGTTTCATGTTGAATGTAAAATGTAGAATAATAAATTTATAATGTGGCGTATTACCGAATTGGGGACTAAACCTAAATGGTCTGGGCAACTACAATCGCCTTTTTTAAGGCCCCCAGTTTGTTATTAACTTCCTGCAATTCACTTTCAGGCACGCTGGCTGCTACTATGCCCGCACCGGCCTGGTAGTATAATGTGTTGTTCCTGCTAAGGAAAGTACGGATCATGATCGCCTGGTTACAGCTTCCGTTAAAGCCCATAAAACCAACAGCTCCGCCATAATAGCTACGTAAGGTAGGTTCATACTGGTTGATCAGCTGCATCGCTTTTATTTTGGGAGCGCCGCTTAAAGTACCTGCGGGGAAAGTTTTTGCCAGGAGCTCAAATGCATTAGTGGTATCATTCACCGTACCTACCACTTCGCTTACCAGGTGTATAACATGCGAGTAAAAATGGGTTTCCCTGAAATGTGCCACTTTCACATCATGACATCCCCTGCTTAAATCATTACGCGCTAGATCCACGAGCATCACATGTTCTGCATTTTCTTTGGGATCGTTTTCAAGCCGTAGGGTTTCAGCCGCATCCTGCTTATCATCGCCGGTGCGCTTTACAGTACCCGCTATTGGATGTACAACGGCCTGGCCATTATTAATGATGAGCTGCGATTCGGGGGACGAACCCATGATCTTATAATCGCCATAATCGAAGAAAAATAAGTAGGGCGACGGATTGATATTGCGTAACGCACGGTAAACATTAAACTCATCGCCATTAAAAGATTGCTGAAACCTGCGGCTTAAAACAATCTGGAAAACATCGCCCCGGTAACAATGCGCAATTCCCTGCTGTACCATATTGCGGTAATCATCATCGCTCATGTTGGAGCTTTCTTCACCATTCGTTTTAAAAGGATATACGGGAACATCCTTTCCACGTATAAGTGACATCAATGCAGCTTTATCACTTTCAATACCCGCTATTTCATTTTCGCATATAAACAACTCATCCCTGAAATGATTAATAGCTATTACGTATTGATACAAACGATAGCGCATTAAAGGAATAGCATCCTCATCTACCTTGAATACGGCACCCGGTATCGTTTCAAAAAAACGAATGGCATCATAAGATGTATAACCGTAAAGCCCCTGTGCATAAGCAGCCACCTTATTCGCTGATAGCTCTACGTCAAAACGCTCCATAAAACCATTCAGCACCTCTGTAATGGATGCTCCCTGCTGAAACGGAAATGTTTCCGCAGTTTGGCCGGGGAGCTTTATTTCCATTTTCTCGGTGGAGGAAATTTCAATACCTCCAATGGCATTTACACCAATAAAAGACCAGCTGTTTTCGGCAACATGATTATCGGTACTCTCCAACAAAATGGTATCTCTAAACCTGTCCCTTAAACGCAGGTATATTCCTACTGGTGTAAATACATCAGCCAGCATGGAAGTGACGCTAGTTTTAATTGTTATTTTTTGCATGTTTATCAAGCTAAGGCCAAAGGCTATTATTTTATTTAATCGAAACCAACAAAAAACCCCGGTACTACCGGGGTTCTTGTATATCATTCATCTTTATGATGCGCAGCATTACAATACCCCATTAGAGTTTGCATGCCACCACCAAAAAAGATTCTTTTTATTTTTCATGGCCACAAATATAACAGTTAATTGATTGCAGACAAATTTTTATTTGCAGGAGCATTTAATATCATTCCCTAATCCTACCATAACATACCATCAATCGCAGGTCGCAAATAACTAATAAAAAAACCGGCGTTGCCGGTTTAAAGAATTTACCCAACTGAGAAATGTGCAGAGGGCCGGTAGCTCTTGTTGTAGATAAACAGGCAGCTTCCGTTTTTTATAGTTTGTATAATCGGCTTTGTTAATGCTGTTGGTATAGCCGGGCAACCATGACTGCGGCCAATATATCCCTGCGCATCAATAAAAGACTGGCTTACATAAGGGGCGCCATGAATAACAATGGCACGGCGCATGGCATTCGTATTCAGATCCTGTTCCAAACCTTTTAGCTTTAAAGAATAGCCTTTACTGCCATTATAGGTTTGATCCGTGATATAAAACCCTAAACTACTTTTATGTGATTCATTCGTGTTACTAAAGAACTCCGCCATTTCCTTACCCGTATTCCGGCCATGAGCCACCCAGGTATTAAATAACATCTTATAATTCTTTACATCGATAATATACATCCGTTTTTGACTGCTGGGCTGGTCAAAATCTATAATAGTTAGTACTGAATCATTTTGTAAAGCCCCTTCTTCCTCGAGCTTTTTAAAACCATTCATGGCATAAATAAATGCCTCGTGCGACAAACCCTGGTCATCCAACTCCAGGCTGTCATATACCAACTCCAGGGCATTCACCTCGCTATGAGATGCTTTTGAAATTTTGATATCTTTTTTTACTTCTGGCTCATTAATTGCTTCTATTTTGTTAATCGTCCAGGATAAAAAGGCTACAGATAACACACAAAGTCCTAGTAGCCGCAAATAATTTTTTAATTGCATGCGTTCTCCTTTAATTCTTTTTTTATATTAAAAATTATCGGTATGTTTTTCTATAAGAACGTGTAGAATTTTCGGTAGGCGTCTTTATAAACGCCTGTCAAAAGCAATTATTGCCCGTTTTTACTGCTATAAGAAAATTTTAACACTCAACCAGATCATCATTTTTACAATTATCTGGGAATCAACTTGAATAGTTTTTTGCACGCAATTGTTTTTATTGTTCCTTTGCAGCATGGCGATAGAAGTTGGAATAATAATGGGCAGCGACAGCGATTTAAGCATCATGCAGGCTGCCGCAGATATTTTAAAAGACCTGGGTGTTGCATACGAACTAACGGTTGTATCGGCTCACAGAACGCCTTTGCGCATGGTTGAATATGCACAGCAGGCAAAAGCAAGGGGCTTAAAAGTAATTATTGCAGGTGCCGGCGGCGCCGCACATTTACCTGGTATGGTGGCATCCATCACGCCTTTACCGGTAATAGGTGTTCCGGTAAAATCGAGTAATTCTATTGTCGGCTGG
>JBCNOR010000546.1:0-3737 GCA_039593785.1 Niabella sp.
TTTGGGTTCACGAATATACCTGTTTCTATAAACAGAGTTTACAAGACTTATCAAAGAATAAAACAGCTAACTAAAAATTAATTATGATAGGTTCCGGAATATTTTTTGAGGATAAAATGTAACTTCTTTTAAAGAAGCCGGTAGTGCATCGCATAAGCGCACACTATTTTTTTAATCTTAATGAAATCATGCAATGGATCATCTTCCCGCTAAAAAGACCAATGATCATCTCGCTAATGAACGAACTTTTCTCGCCTGGATAAGAACGGCGATCGGCATTATGGGTTTTGGATTTGTGGTAGTTAAGTTTTCACTATTTGTGAAGCAGGTTTCTATAATGTTGGGCAGGGAAACAGCGATACAACAAAAAGGGTATTCTGCCATTATAGGCGTTATATTGGTTGCCGTTGGCGCATTGACTTCCTTACTGGCTTTTATTAATTACAAAAAGGTTAAAAGGCAGATCGAAACAGACACTTATCAAAGTTCACCAGCCTTAATAACGGGTATTACTTTTAGTATTATAGTGGTCAGCGTCTTCCTGATATGGTATTTAATAAAGAGCGTTTAATGACAGATGTTACAAAGGTGTTGAGAGAGAGACATGCAACTGCATGGTTTATTGAGATAGAGAAAACAGCTTTTTATCCCGCCTACGTCCCAAACGGGTAAAAGGCATTTTATGGGCATAAAATATAAAGGTGTACACCTGCAAGCATCTTTCTATCAATCAATTATCATGGCGTAATATTTTTCACCCAATTCTTAATTTAGTTTTAAATTATCGTTGATTGCTTGTTTTTAAAGCCTTATAATGAATTATTTAGCTTATTTTTGCAAGCTCTAAAATGGAACATTATTTTGAATTGCCCCTGAAATACAGGGAAGAAGATCGGATACTGAAGGGAAGACTGGTAACTTTTGCTTATTCCTATAAGTTCTATATTGTTATAGATGGAAAAGAACTGGTTTTTGAAAGAGATGATGAGCATAATTTCCGGGTTGTAGCAACGGAATCACATCATGAAAACACTATAGACCAGGAATTGCTGGCACATATTATAGAGGCGCTCGAACGCCGGGCTGCCTGATCTTTCCGCAGCATTCGCAATAATCTTCCATCAGCGTTATCGACACCCAACGAAAAGCCTACCTGAATGGATGTTGCAAAATCCCATCGAAAAATTATTCATATCGACATGGATGCATTTTATGCATCTGTTGAACAAAGAGATTTTCCTGAGTACAGGGGTAAGCCACTGGTGGTAGGCGGTTTGCCTGAGGGACGCGGCGGGGTAGTAGCTACAGCCAGTTACGAGGCCAGGAAGTTTGGAATACGATCAGCTATGCCATCTAAAACGGCCCAACGTCTCTGCCCACAGGCTATTTTTGTATTTCCCCGGTTCGATGCTTACAAGGCCGTTTCGATGCATATCAGGGAAATTTTTCATCGGTATACCGATATTATTGAACCCCTGTCTTTAGACGAAGCTTACCTTGATGTAACCAGCGACAAACAAAATATTGGCTCAGCCCTAGAGATTGCTAAATTGATTAAACAAGCCATCAAAAATGAGTTGGAACTGACTGCATCGGCAGGCGTTTCCATTAATAAATTTGTAGCCAAAATTGCTTCCGATATGAACAAGCCGGATGGCTTAACCTTTATTGGCCCCTCACGCATTGAGCCATTTATGGAAGGATTACCGGTTGAAAAGTTTTATGGTGTGGGAAAAGTAACCGCCACCCGTATGAAAGCAATGGGATTGCATACCGGAGCAGATCTGAAAAAGCTATCAGAAACGGAGATGATACAATATTTTGGCAAGCCAGGTAAGTTTTACTACCAGATTGTTAGGGGTATTGACAACCGTGAGGTTCAGCCCCACCGCGAAACTAAGTCCGTGAGTGTGGAAGATACTTACCAGGAAGACCTGGTCACCAGGGAAACCATGGCTCCGGAGTTAGGCATATTAACCGAAAGACTGGCCAAACGGCTGCAGCGCTCCGGTTTGAAAGGCAAAACTGTAACTGTCAAATTTAAATTTCACGACTTTACATTGATCACCCGGAGTCTTTCAGTAAACAGTTTTATTAACGAAACAGAAGAGCTGCAACAGGCCGTTATTACTATCCTGAACAATGCACCCATTGAAGGTAAAAGGATAAGGCTATTGGGTGTGAGCCTCTCCAATTTTGAAAAGGATAAAGACAATGAAGATGAAGTACAGCTAAAATTGTTTTAAGCGATTGGGCTCCACATGCACCAATACATTACCTAAATTGGGGATCTGGTTTTTAAGATAGTCTTTTAAGTGGTGTGCAATATCGTGCCCTTCCCGTACAGAGATGGCTCCGTTTACGATAGCATGAAGATCTACATGGTATCTCATTCCCGACTTACGAACAAAACATTTTTCTGTGGCCATAACTCCATCCACCTGCAGCGATTTTGCTCTTATTTCAGCAACAAGGTCATCGTAAACATGTTCATCCATAATTTCTCCCAGCGCCGGCCTGAATATATGATAGCAGTTATATAAAATAAATGCTGACGCCGCAAGCGCCGCCCAGTCATCAGCCGTTTCATAACCTTTGCCCATAACCAGCGAAATAGATATACCTATGAACGCGGTAATGGAAGTGATCGCATCGCTGCGATGATGCCAGGCATCCGCCTTCAGCGATGAGCTATTGGTTTGCCGGCTCTTCCGGATAACGATCTGGTAAGAAATTTCTTTCCAGAGGATGATGCCTCCCAGCACGAACAGGGTCCAGGGTTTGGGCAACTCGTGAGGTGTATTAATATTCTGGATGCTTTCGTAAGCTATGATAGTAGCAGAAACTACGAGGAAAGCCACTACCAGGAAGGTGATCAGCGGCTCAATACGTCCATGTCCGTAAGGATGGTTTTCATCGGCGGGCCTTTTGGCATATTTGAGTCCGAGCAATACCAATACCGATGAAAATATATCAGTTGTAGATTCAATGGCATCAGCAATCAGCGCATATGAATTACCAAAGAAGCCCGCAATGCCTTTTATTAATGCCAGGAGGGTATTACCTGCAATGCTAAAATAGCTTGTCTTTATAGCCGCCTGCTCATTGCTCATATAAACAAATATTTTACGAAGATGGAAAGGTTACGGATAAACCGGCGTGCAAGATAGGGCTTTGTGCTATTAAAACCTTCAACAACTAAATAACAGCTCTTCCATTAATTCCTTTTCGTTTTATGAAAAAGGAATTGTTTTTTTGCAGGAAATAATATAAAGTGAAGCTGGAATACTACCCCCATCATTTAAAATTCAGACATCCGTTTACTATTTCAAAGGGCACTAAAACCCATCAACCCACATTAATAGTAATGTTGGAGTATTTTGGCATCAGGGGATATGGGGAAGCGCCGGCCATCACTTATTACGATATCACTGTTGAAAAAATGGTGGAGGACTTACAAGCCAAACACACCCTGATCGAAAGATTTGCTTTTACGGAGCCCGACCGGTACTGGCATTTCCTGCATCATCTGTTGCCTAAGAACTCATTTTTAGTGTGCGCGCTGGATATGGCGGCCTGGGATATTTTTGGAAAGATCTCGCGCAAACCTTTGTACCAGCTTTGGAAAGGAGATATTACCAAAAGGCCCTCTCGACGCCCAGCCTGGCTTCCAACCAGGTCACCCACACCTTCAAGCCGTCGAAGAATTCCACCCTGTCGCCCAGCCGGGTCGTCAG
>JBCNOR010000547.1:0-3727 GCA_039593785.1 Niabella sp.
TATCATTCCCGGAATGAAAAGAGTGCAGATCGATCCTCAGCTGAATCCTAATCTTACTTTTGAAAATTATATTGAAGGAGAATGCAACAGGCTGGCACGTACTGCCGGTGTGCATATTGCACAAAAGCCGGGTGCTACTGCATTCAACCCATTAATGATATTTGGCGGAACAGGTTGTGGTAAAACACACTTGTTGCAAGCCATAGGTAATGAAGTGCGCAGGCTGCATCCGAATAAATCGGTGCTTTATGTCAGCACAGAAAAATTCATCAATCAGTTTATCGATCATTCCAAGAACCAGGAAGTAAATGATTTTATTCACTTCTATCAATTGATCGACGTATTGTTGCTGGACGATATACATCTGTTTGTAAGCGCTACTAAAACACAGGATGTTTTCTTTGCGATCTTTAACCATTTGCATCAGAATGGCAAGCAGATCGTTTTGAGCAGCGATACGCCGCCCAAAGATCTTGACGGTATGCAGGAGCGCTTGCTGAGCCGTTTCCGCTGGGGTTTACATGCTGAGATACAATCGCCCGACTACGATACCCGTAAGGCTATCCTGGAAATGAAGATGCGTAATGAAGGCCTTGAAATTCCGGAAGAAGTAGTGCAGTATGTTGCTTACAATGTACAGAACAATGTGCGTGATCTGGAAGGTACTGTGATATCATTATTTGCACAGGCTACCTTGAATAAGAAAGAAATAGACCTGGAGCTGGCGAAGCGTGTGCTGAAGAATTTTGTGAAAGCATCTTTCAAAGAGCTGAGCATTGATGATATCCAGAAGATGGTATGTAACTTCTATAATGTTCCTTATAACGATCTGCTGACGAAGACGCGTAAACGTGAGATAGTTCAGGCCCGGCAGATCACGATGTATTTTGCCAAGAAATTTACCCGTAGTTCATTAAAAACAATTGGTGAGCATTTTACCGGTAAAGATCATACCACGGTGATACACTCCTGCCAGACGGTAGAGAACCTGATGGAGACAGATGCCGCTTACCGGGAGAAGTTGCTGGAGATCCAGCAAAAGGTGCAGCTGGCGGCGATGTAGTAAGGAAAAATAATTGTAAAAAATTCTGTCAAAATTATTTCGTTATTCAAAAACAACACGTTACCTTTGCACTCCCTTTAGCGGGGAACAAGTTCTTGAATAGCGTTGGTGAGGTGGATGAGTGGCTGAAATCAGTAGTTTGCTAAACTGCCGTACGGGTCAAACTGTACCGCGGGTTCGAATCCCGCCCTCACCGCTGAAACATTTCAAATTGGATTGTTTCAATACAAATAACCGGATCGGGAAGTAGCGCAGGCCGGTAGCGCACCTGGTTTGGGACCAGGGGGTCGCAGGTTCGAATCCTGTCTTCCCGACATAGAAATAAAGCTCACGCAATAGCGTGGGCTTTTTCTTTGGCACTAATGGAAGCAAGTTTGCTTGCGTACAGAAGGGACAAAAGAAAAAGTTGCGCAGCAAACTTTATTTCTATGTCCCCCCACCCTCCATAGTCTATTCACTGTATCACTCTGCTATCATAGCTTTTGGTTAGCTTAGCTTCACCTCAATAATTGTTTGTTCGGACTTGTCTTTACTCTACTTGCTACCATAGTTGAACCTATTCAAAAAATAGTTTTACATTTTGATTTCGTTTTATACTTTTGCCATGAACGTTAATCACAACCTTAGTGGCAATCTATTCTTTAACATCAATTATTAACCTTTTTGGGAGGGCGGGATCGGTAACGACCCGCGGATTATTTATGCTACGCATAGTGATTGACGTTCACCTCCCAAAAACTATATTTCACAATTATGAACGTCAATCAATCATCTCAGAAATCAGTAGTAGCTTGCAACTCGTCAGGGGTTTCCACTACTAAAAACAAACAAACAGTCCCTCCAATTACCATTCGAAAAATATGGTTTGACTACAATGTCAAAGGCTTGAGCATAAAGGATGTTGTAGTTACCGGCTATGTAGCAAAAGGCTACTTTGATAGTCATGACGAGTATACACATAGAGCATATTTTGATCGAATTGAATTTTGCGGTAAAAATATTACTCCACTTATTGCAATGCCTTTAGGGGATTTTACCCAGGCAAACGGCTGTTTCCTAAGTTACTTAGATCAAGTAGTTGATGCAAAAGATTATTTATTCAAAAATCAATATTACAGCTCACTTGTAGAAGCTGACGTATCAACACGCACAATAGGAGCCATAATCACAATCGGAACAGAAAAGTACAATTTGCAGATTGTTTATGATTATGCAAAAGTGAAAGATTACGTTGAGCATGAGTTTAAGGCCATATCTGATATTCTTATTAATGATGTTTCATTAAAATCGGCACTGCCTTCGGATATTTATAATGAAATGTATGAACAAGCGTATGATATACTCTCCTGTGGATCGGATGTTGACTACTTAATTAATGAAATACATGAGGCTGGTGTTATAAAATGGCTATTCAAAAAAGAAAAGAACAGCAACAATAGCAAATCTTAACTAAGTTGTTGCTGAGTAATAAAAAGCACACCTGACAGGGTGTGCTTACTAAAAAACAGGTGTTTTTACGTATGAAATTAACATTCAATTTCCCTTTCTTGTGTATAAAATATTCAAATGACCGCTGTAATAGGTATTTTAAACAAAAGAGCGGTGGCTATTGCCGCTGACAGTGCTGTTACAATAAGTAATGGCAGCACTAGCAAAATTCTCAATAAGGCAAATAAAATATTCACATTGTCGAAGCGCCATCCTGTGGGCATAATGATCTATAATAATGCCTCTTTTATGGAAACACCCTGGGAAGTAATAATAAAGATTTATCGACAAAAACTGGAAAATAAAAGTTTTGAGACTTTAGATGATTATAGAAAAGATTTCATAAAATTCTTACGAGAAAATAATTATTTCTCAGATGAAAAAGTGAATCTTAAATCCTTTGCAATTTATGTTCAAACATTATTAAGCACAATATCTGAGCAAGTCATAAATGAGAATAGCAATGTAAGACCACATCCTTTGGAAGATTTTTCAATCGCAACAACGTTGTTAATTAAAAAATTGGAAGAGTACAAGGGGGCAGCAGCAACTAAGGGTTATTGCGAAGAATTTAAAGATTATACTTACGAGGACTTCCTTTCAGAAACAGAAAAAGTGCGAGAGCAACTATATGAAAATTACTTTGAAGGACAGATTATCTCTAAAGAGTTGATAGAAAAACTAAATAGTACTATTTATGAAATGATGGTTCATAGTGAGTACTTAAAGCTTTTTACCGGCTTAGTTTTCGTTGGATATGGAGAAAACGACCTATATCCTTGCCTATCTTCCATGATTATAGGTTTTGCTTTGGGTAGTCGGGTTCGATATCATCTCGATAATGAGTGTGTGAAAATAAGTAATGACGATTATTCCGCTATTTGTCCTTTTGCACAAACAGATGTGATTGACACAATATTGCAGGGCGCTGCCCCAGAGCTAGAACAAATTTATGTTGATGCTTTCAGAGAATCAGTTATTGAATTTCAAAGTATTATCCTTAATAATATTGGGAACAGTAACCTCTTACTAACACAACAAATTCAATCATTTGATTTAAACCAATTGTTACATAAAGTTGTTAAAATGGTGGAAGTACATAAACATGAACATTTAATTATGCCATTACTTAATGCAGTAAATACTCTATCAAAGGAAGATTTAGGGGAAATGGCA
>JBCNOR010000548.1:0-3709 GCA_039593785.1 Niabella sp.
GGTTTTTAAACATTACGGACGAGGTTGGAAAACCTGGCAGGAGCAATATGGACGGATTCTTCCGGTCCCCAGCCTCACGATAGAAAATATCGATGCCGTCAACTTTAATGGATCTGTTAAAAATCTGATTACTCATGTTTGTGTATCAATCAAAGATGGTGCCTTAAGCTTCCTGATGCTGAGGCATGCCATTAGGATCCATCCATATAAATTCCCAATGGTGACCATCAAGATCTTCAAAACTGTGTTGATACATAAAACCGTAGTCGCTGGCTGGATTAGGTATTTTGGCGCCTGCTGCTTCTGCTTTGTCTACCATTTCGTTAACGGCATCTTTACTATCTGCAGATAAGGCAATAGAGCACTCCACCGATTTGTGGGCATCTATAATTTCTTTTTTAGTAAAAGTCTGAAAGAAAGTTTCTGTCAGCAGCATTACGTAGATGGTATCGCTGATAATCATGCAGGTTGCTTTCTCATCGGTAAATTGTGGGTTAAAAGTGTAACCAAGTTTGGTAAAGAACGCCACAGATCTGTTAAGATCTTTAACCGGCAGGTTTACAAAGATTTGAGTTGCCATAAGTATTTTCTGATTTAGTTTATTCAAAGGTATAGCAATGCCGTGTTCGTGCAGATGTGTAAAAACGACAAGTTAAGGGGGGTATTACGACTTTGCTAATATTGAATGGGAGTTGGGATACTTGCTCAGGATTTTTTATTAAGTATCCGTTCCCACCAGGATTTAGTCGTTTTAACCGGTGTGTTATTGCCATATAATGACGGCAATTGAGAAAGCGATTTGTCCAGCCACAATTCATACCAGTCCAGAAATGAGATCCTGCCTTCATTACCGAAATATCTATCGGGAAATATTCCTCCATCGTTACATCTATCATCTACCCAGATGTTTCCGTACTCCCTTCCGTTGACGACAAGATTCATCGATACTCCACAACCAAAATTAGAGATCCGCAATAGTCCATTCGTCCATTTGTTATCGAAATATTCAATTTCCCTTGTTTGATCGTAAGTTTCTTCCTGTATATCCATATACTCCAAATTCCAGGCTTCAGTCAGTGGAAATTCCCGGGAAGGATCAGTAAGATTGCCGCTTTCTTTATTGTCCAGATCCTGATACAAACCGCTCTCCAACGGTTCCAGCCCGTAATAAGGACCAGGCCCTCCATTTGAAACTTGCAATAGGAATTCCCTGTAATCAGGAGGTAATTGAATATTATATTTCTCCTCAAATGACTTAACCTCATGCTCTGAAAGCGGGTCCCTTTTTTTATAACGATGAACGAATGCTCCGAATATCTGGAATTTGGTATCTCTCTGTGCTAATTCATCCAGCTTCTGCCTGATGATTTTAATTTGTTGGTCCATATTTGAGTGGCTAAAATATTCTGATTGTTATGTAATTTATCTCTACCTGGAGGAAGTATGGGCTTTCAAGAGCTCTATATAATTGGATTGATCGGCTCTCATAGTTTTTCAATTACGATCCTAACAATTTCCAATGACCCTCAGAAATAACCTCAATGGAGCCATCAGTGACTTTAATCGCAGTCTGATCATCAATCGCATATGACGGCATGGGTAAGGTTGCTGCCAGCTTTTCAATATTGTCAAGTGAATTTTCCGGGAACCACTCATGATCCAGGTGTGGATGCAGTGCAAAATCAACCAGCCCCAGTGATTTATCGCTTTCCGCCGGCAGCGTATGGTTGCGGTAGGTTGTTCCAAAGCGGGTCATCACCATACTCCCGGCACTCAAGCCTACGTAGACCATCTTATTTAACAGCGATGGCAATAGGTCTGTAAGTCCGGACTGTTTCATCCAGTAGCACAAATACTGGCAGTCGCCGCCTCCAACAAGCAAGGCGTCGGTCTCCTGTAGCATTGGAACCCAAATTTCTTGTTTGATGCTGGGCAGCGCGGTGAGTTCAAGCAGTCCCAACGACTTCCAGCCTAATTCGCAGAAAGGGTCGCCTAGTGATCCCCGGATCACCCTTCGTGCTATATCACTACCATTGCGTATAGCGTATATAGCAGTGGGTACGAAAAGGGCGCTCGCCTCGGCAACGGGTTTGCCCAGGAGGTCAACCAGTGCGTTGTGAATGCTCGTGTTGCTGATGCCGGCGGAAGTGAGAAGAAGCTTCATGGTTTCTTTTTTAATTATATTAATACCCGCTACATAAACATCTCGTAGTTGTCAATAGCTAAAGTTAATTCAAAGCTTGAAACAAAGCATAGATCTCAACATACAAAAAAAGAACACAAGTCATAAAAGGCATCTGAATGCAGGTAAGTGCGGGCCGGTATTCGCAGTAATAATAGTTCAGCAGTTAAAGTTAATCTCACGTACGGAGAATATTTCCACAGGTCCTTAAATATGTTGGCTGTTTAGGATAACGGCTATCCATAAACAGTCAATATCCTCACATGCTTAGTTAAGTACCATGAAACATTCCCCCTAATCAAACCAATCTTAGTATTAAACCGAACTAAAAATGACAAAACCTATCCTCAACCTGACTGTAGCCATCAGTACCATCCTTTATTCCTGTTCTAAAAAAGCCATTCTCGAACCATCGGGTAAAGTATTATCAGCCCAAACACTTGCTGCTGCTAAAACAGCCTGGCAAACTTGTCAGCTGTTCTTATTATACCATTTAGCCACATGAAAGAATAATTTTTATTAATAAATTTATCCAATGGGAAGTGCATATTATACATCCTTATTCATGAAATTATACTAGCCCAATGTATTTCAATTTTTACAACCTATATAAAGATTATTCAACCACCGACCTGCTCAAAATCATTAACCGTCCGGACGATTACCAACCTGCAGCAATTGATGCAGCTACCAGGATCTTACAGGAAAGGCAGGTATCAGAAGCAGACATACAGGAAGCAAATAATATCGCCACTGATGAACAAAATATAATCGCCTATAAACAAAAAGCGAAAGATTTTTTAGAGCCCGTTTTACAACCATCTACTGAAGTGCAACCGCAAAAATGGCTGAATATTTTGTTACTGGCTGTTGCGATCCAATATGTATGGACCTTTTTTATAAATGGCAGGGATATCATCAATTTTATTGCTGCCGTGATAGACTGCCAAAAATATGGAGACAGCTTACTACATGAAACCGTTACTTATTGGAGCTGCTTTTCCAGCAGGTTTAATGTGATGCTGTTTTTGGAGCTGTTTTCACTGATCTATATGCCGATAACTTTATACTTATTATATAAAAAATATCGTTGGGGCTGGATCATTTTTTTTATAGACAGCACCTTTGTATTTGTTAATTCATTAGTGCTGGTCTCTCTGTTCTTTAAATACCAGCACATTTACCACATTAATCCGGCGTCTTATTTATTCCGGCTTTTAATACGGGGAGCTTTTGTTTTCTTTTTATGGGGAGATAATATCGCGATGCATTTTGGAGTAACGCGGCAAATAAAAAGAAAATTAATGTTGGCAACCGTTGTAATTACATTGTTATTAGTTGCCGGAATAAGGATCATACGTTATTTATAACAATAAACAATACCAACCGGCATTAATTAATCCGGGGAAGGTCCGCCTAAGCCACCTTTCCCGGATTATAAAAACAGATGCCAGGTAAGATCCGCTTTCCGCCAACACTCAATATTTTTACTTCTTCCCCCCGCTCACCAACTCCTTCAACCCCCTC
>JBCNOR010000549.1:0-3706 GCA_039593785.1 Niabella sp.
CGATACGCCGGTGTAGCGGATCTTGCCCGCGCGCACCAGGTCGTCGAGCGTGGACAGGACTTCGGCGACCGGCGTGCGGGCGTCGAAACCATGCAGCTGGAAGAGATCGATGTAATCGGTTTGCAGCCGAGGTACTTGTTCATCAGCTCTTCGGTGGCTTCGGCGGCGGCCTCGACCATCTTCTCGCGCCATTCCTGGGCGGTCTCGACCAGGTCAGCCTTGTTTTCAAAATGCTTATACAAGGTCTTTTTAGAAACGCCGGAGGAAGCAGCCACATCATCCATCGTGGTGGCTCTGGGCCCGTACTCCGAAAAAAGAATCAAAGCCTTTCTTAATATCTTCTTTTTACCTGCTAACATATTTGTTTGACTTTTTTGTCAATTATTAAACATAAAAATGACCCCAATACCTCCAACCACAGAACGTTAACATAAATGTTTGACAATATTGTTAATACCGGGGCAAAAAAAATTTACTTCAGGAAAAGCGTTTTTAAAATAGCAGCTTCCCGGTCGGCCATGATCGTATCAAATTCTTTTTTGGTAACGGGTAAAGTACGCTCCAAAAGCGGACGCATAATAATAGGGTACGAAATAAGAGAAGCCATATTTAATAAAAAATGTACCGGGTTCATGGTTACAATAGTTCCGGCCTTCATTTCTTTTTTTATCTCCTTTAAAAAGCCTTCGATCTTTTCATAATCAGGATGCTTGCCTTCCTCAATCAGCGAATCCAGTTCTTTGGGATCAATAATCTGGGACAACAGGTAGCTATCTAAAAAAGGATATTTCAATCCCTGCTCCATCCAGATATTGATGAGATGCTTCATTTTCTGTTTAAAAGAAAGCTCGGGGTGATCCATTTCTTCCATTTTCTTATGGAACTCGCTCCTTCCATCTTCCATCACCTTCTTAAAGAGCTGGTCTTTCGAGCGAAAATAATAATGCACCAATGTCCGGTTCACCCCCGCAGCATCTGCTATCTCCTGGGTGGTAGCGTTAAACCTCCCCTCTGCAAAAAATATCCTTTTTGCAGTATCTTTGATCAGGTCTTCAGTGGCGCTATCTCTCTTAGACATAAATGTTTGACAAAATTGTTAAACAAAGTTACGATGATTCATTTCAAAAAAACAAGTTAAAACCTAAATTTCTTTTTCTTTAGCCAGCCGGGACGCAATGATGCTCACAATAAAGATTTGTATAGCATGAAAAAGCATCAGTGGCAAAAGGATCAATCCTGCAGGCATCGAAGCCGGGAACAACACTTTTGAGAAAACAGTGCCATGCACCAGCGATTTCTTGGTGCCACAAAACCTGGCAGTGATGGTCTCTTCCCTGTCAAATCCTAACCGGTGTGCGATCCAACCAATGATCCCGTAAATTCCGTAAAAGAGCAGCACTACGGCGAGGGCAATAAGCAGCAGGTCAAAAACACGTACAGAACTAAATACATTTTTTTCGAAAGACTCCGCAAAGCTCTTATAAACGATCAGCAATACAATTGTTTTATCAAACAATGTGAGGTATTTATTGTACCGTACGGTATAAGAATGTCCAAATCTTTGCAGCGCCAGGCCCAGTACTACGGGCAACAGTATTTCGGTTAAGAGCTTCAGGTAAATATGGCCCAGATCAAAATCAGCCGCAGCCTGCTCTAAAAAAAGTCCCACCCAAAGCGGTGTAATAGCTATACCAATCAAACCTGATATACTGGCATTAAAGATAGCAGCGGGTATATTTCCTTTTGCAATAGAAACCATCACCACTGAAGAGGAAACCGTGGAAGGCAAAGCTGCCAGGAATAGGAAAGCCAGCCAAATGGAAAAATGCGCTTCCTTCAAAAACGGGTAAGCGATAAGCACAATAGCCGGGAATAAAAGATACGTAGACGCCTGTATCAGCACATGTAGCTTCCAGTTCTTAAGGCCTGACCTGATTTTTTCGGGGCTTAGCTTTAACCCGTAAAAGAAAAAAATAAGAGATACCCCGATAGTACTGATTGTATCCAGGGGAATTTTACTCTGCCCGCTTCCGGCTTCCGGAAAAAAGTAGGCGATAATTACTGCTGCAATTATCGCCAATACAAAATTATCTATTTTAAATTTCACTCTACCTATTAATGAACCCACTCAAAACAGTAAAAACATCCAACTACATGCGTCCAATCGCCTCTTTCACTTTGCCCAGTACATTGGTGTTCAGCATCCGTACCGCTACATCTATCATATTGCTGAAAGCAGTGCCATGCGAAATACCATGACCAATAATAACGGGCTTCTCTACTCCCAAAACGGGAGTACCACCATAAATTTCAAAATTGAACCGGTTTAAATAAGGGTTGTCGATCTGCTGGTTCTGGGCAATGTCATAAACAGATTCTGCCAGCTTTAAAATAACATTTCCGGTAAATCCCTCACACACCATTACATCTGCCTTATCGCCAAAAACATCGCGCCCTTCTACATTACCAATAAAATGAATGGCCTTATTTTCTTTTAAAAGCGGGTAGGTGGCCTGCGCCAGTATATTGCCTTTCCCCTCTTCTTCACCTACATTGATCAGGCCTACTTTAGGCTGGTCCACGCCGTAAATATATTGGCTGAAAACAGAACCCATCACGGCGAACTGGTTCAGCTGTTCAGGCTTACAGTCGGCATTCAGGCCAACATCTACCAACAAACCGGTTCCGCCATCCTGTTTGGGAATAACAGAAGAAATAGTAGGTCTTAACACCCCTTCAACCGTTTTAATACTAAACATAGCACCTACCAGCATGGCACCCGTATTACCTGCGCTGATAAAAGCATCAATTTTACCGGTGGCCAGGTATTTAAACCCTACAGAAATGGATGAATTTTGCTTTTCCTTCAAAGCCCTGGTAGGATGCTCATTCATCTCTATGATCTCACTGGTGGGTATTACCTGGTACTTATCCTGCGGTACATCCTGCTCAGCCAGCAAGGCGCTCAGTTGCACCTCATCTCCAAACAACACCAATGATAACCCGTCAAAATCATGCTCTACCAAAAATTGCTTTACGCCTTTTACTGCTTCGAAAGGTGCAAAGTCTCCTCCCATCATGTCTAATCCGATATTCATCCGCAGATTTTTTGCTTTTCAATTGGGGAAATCCCCTTTACTTCAACCCTCAGTATACCAGCATCCTGTATCGAAAATACTGCATACTGTCTGTATCGGCTAAAATAAAAAAATTCCAGATACATCAGCCAACGAATAGCCGGTATGTACATGGAATTCCGAAAAAAATAATATAGAACTAAAGATACTAAGCCTTTGAAGGTGCTGTTTCAGCTACCACTTTGCCTTTGTAGATCAACTTTCCTTCGCTCACGTGCGCACGGTGACGTACGTGGATCTCGCCAGTAGTTGCATCTGTAGTTAAAGTTTGTGCAGTAGCTTTATAGTGTGTTCTACGTTTTGCGCTTCTTTGCTGGCTGTGCCTGCGTTTAGGATTTGGCATAACTCTTTATTTATATGCGTTAAAAATTCTGTTTATCTAAAAAATCAATCTTTCTTGTTCTTAAACTGGTCCAGCCCTTTCCAGATCGGGTTTACCTCTGGTTTTGCAGGCTTGTCTCCCTCTAATTTATCCAACATTTTCAGCGCTTCCTGGTTGCATTGCGGCCCGTCGGCATTATCGTACCCGCAGGTTTTATGCATAGGGATGCTCAGGTTGATGAACTCGT
>JBCNOR010000055.1:0-14008 GCA_039593785.1 Niabella sp.
TTCCTCATTCCCGTGCAGGCGGTACAGATAGCGTTTTCCCTTGCGGGATCCAGTATTTTCACTACTTCACCCTGCAGCTTACCGCTTTTCGTTTCATATATGCGTACATGCGATTTCTCTTTTCCCGTATTATCGTCAATGGTTTTCCAGGTGCCTACAGGCGATTGGCCGAACACGCTTAAAGATGTAAAAACAAACACCAGTAGCAATAAATAATTTCTTGAAGCCATCGTTAAATTTTTTAAGGCATTAATTACAATGATATCATAACAAGTATAAACAAAAAAAGTTACTAACAAGGGCAGGGATATTAAAATAGCAATGGCTACAATGCATTGGTGTTGTGAATGGAGTGAACAATAATTAAGCAATACCGTTTATAAAAATTCTAAAGCAGCGGCCCTTTTGTTATCTGATAAGATCAAATTCATCTGGCTTAAAAAATCAGGAACTTCTTCTAAAGACTTAAAATGAATACTATCATTTAGCAAATAATCTCCAGTCGAAGGGAAATGAGCACCTTCGAATAGCTCTCTTTTTATTGCCGCTATCCATAAATGATAAGTTTTTTTACGATCGCCATTTGATTATCATATAAGACAGGGTCATCATGTCATTTAAATAATTCAAAAAAGCGATGAACAGGTTTTTGCTTCGATAAAATAGCCCAGCTGACTAATCCCCTTTTTTCGAGATTAAAGCCAAATTATGAATATGCCATAATTCAATTAATATCCTCAGAGAAGGGAGATCTTCAATGTCAAAAGTTACGACAATTATTGAAGTTCTGACGAGTCGTCAAAGGGATGTGTTTGTCCCAGGACGCATTTTACAATTTGGTAATAAGATTCCAAGATCTCTCTTTAGGAAAGAAGCTCCGAATTTTTTATTGACGGTAAAGAATGAGAGCTCAATAGTTTGATTTTCTGTAACAAAGATGCTTCCAAAACCGGTATAAGAATGCACCATTGTATTAGATACTTTTTATCATCTTTACAAGTTCTAATTTTTCGCCGTCAGAAAGTGTTTCTACTATATTATCAACACTCCGGAAGCCCATAGCTTTATAAAGAGGCACACCAGGTAAAGTAGCGCCAAGCTCCAAGCTAGAAAATCCGTGCGCTTTTGCTTGTTTTTCGCAATAGGCCATAATTTGTCGGCCAATTCCTCTTCTCGCATAATCCGGATGCACAAAAAAAGCTCTTATTCTCGCTGCTTCCGTAATTGGATCAAGCAAAGTGTCCTGCAATTCTTTATATTGATCACCTCCATATAGCGTTTTTCGCATACTCCATCCACCACAGCCAGCAATAAATTTATCGATCTCAAGAATATAATAAGTGCCGTCACTGATTAATTGAGTGTCAATCCCAAATATATATTTGAGGGCACTTTCAATTTGGCCTTGGGTATAGTGTTCTCTACTCAAGCCTCGAACAGAAAGGGCTAATAGTTTTTCTAAGTCAGGTATGTCTTGAAAAGTAGCTCGACGGATCATAAAATTTGTTCAATTATTTTTTTTGCAGACTATTAACAACACTTACATTTTTTTATATGCGGTATTTTTATTGAGGATCTTAATTATTGAGTTCATGTGCTGGGCAAGTTGTTTTATGTCAGTAGAATGTAAATCCTTTAGCAAGCCTTCAAGCTTCTTGTTAGCCAATATATTTAACATACGGAGTTCGGCCAGCCCTTTTTCCGTCAAAAGTATCTGGCTTGCTCTGGCATCTTTTCCAGATTTGGATTTGGTAATCAAATTATTTTTTTCAAATTTTTTTAGAACCCGGCTTAGATAACTTTTATCAATGAGCAGAGCGTCAATAATTCCGGATGTATCGATCTTACCCTTTTGAGATATCTCAAAAAGTATCCTCGCTTCTGTTAATGTATATTGTGTTTCAAGATATCCCTGATCTAACACTCCTATGAGGTTAGTGTAATAGCGATTGAATGCCCGGATATTGTTTATTATTGACTTTTCCATGTGTTCATGATTTTGATACCACTTCCATAGTGCTAAAGTAATTAATTTAGTTGACTCAGTCAACTAAATATTTCTGTTTGTTTTAAACTTGTGCATTCTTTCATTACATCGTACCGTTTTTATATTTAAAAGCTTAACCCGTTTTTATCTATTCCAAGAATGTTCGTTGATGATGTGTTTGCGTCGATCAAAGTTTGGCGAAATGCCCAGAGAGACAAGATCCTCAGTTTCGATTTTTTCCATAGTCTTCCGTCCTTTCCTTCTCAGGTTTCATCGCGATAGCCTGAGCTTCTGTAAGGATAAAACCGTCCAGAGCTATAGGAGCTTCTAAAGCTTGAAGATGCTTGCGAAAATTTGCAGGTCATGCCATTGCCATACTCAGCGAACGCCAGTCGCTGAAATAAAGATATCCTGTTTATGAAGTTCGTTAGAAGCCCTGGATTGACCATAAGCTGGGAAATTAAACGCCATTTTAAAGCTTCCTCTACAGCAGGGTCTGCACGATTTTTTGGAATAGGTTTATGATGACTTATTTCTCAGAGAGCCTGTTATCCTCGGGTCTAATAGCGCTGTTCAAGACGATAAAAAACTATCGCGACTGATACCCATCAGTTTACAGGCACGAGTCACATTATTCAATAGTTTACATTACTTTAAATTACGCCTACCGGTTATATTGAATCTCAAATGCTACAGATTATTAGATTATCATCTTAGCCACATTTTATGATTGCTTAAAATAATCGTATAGGGCATCGATGTCACTGTTGCAAAGCAGAGGTATCGCGTTTCTTAACAGTGTTTCATCCCAGTTCCACCACTGCATCTCTATGAGCTTATCAATGTGATCGTCTGAAAATCGTCGTTTAATTCGTTTCGCCGGATTTCCGCCGACAATGTCATAGGGCTCAACATTCTTAGTAACCAAGGCTCTGCTACCAATTACAGCACCATCACCGATCGTAATTCCAGGCATAATCATGGCTTCGCTTCCAATCCACACATCATTTCCTATCACAGTGTTTCCTGATCTTGCGAATCCGTCATTCGCATCTCTAAAATAATCCTCTTCATACATGTAAAAAAAGGGGAACGTCGATATCCAATCGTGTCTGTGTCCCTGGTTTCCTGCCATAATGAAGCTGGCACCGCTGCCTATAGAACAAAAGGAACCAATAATAAGCTTATCTACATCATCCCGGTCGGGCATGAGATACCTGGCGCAATCATCAAAAGAATGACCATGATAATAGCCCGAATAGTAGGAATACTTACCTGCTATTATATTTGGATTCTTAATATGATCCTTTATTATTTTACCCTTAAAAGGACTTTCGAAAAAATTTTCCATCTAATGTGTTATAGCGTTCGAATCATCCAAAGGTACAAAAACCGGACTGCGGCATCATTTCGGTTTAGTTTATTTTGTACATCTTGGAGGCAATCTGAATAGCGTCCACTGCGCGATTCAGAGCCATAATTAGCCAAACGGACCGGGGAAATTCCCTACTACACCTCAAGATTCGTCTGTATCTAATAGTATTCCTAATCTACAGCAAGAAGGTGCTTTAGTTCAGTACGGGACCATTGCAGAATCGGTCATATCTTTCCAATCGGTGCCGCTAGGTCGGGTAGAAACGGTTATGCCACTGTTGTGCTGAATCAATCGCTGCTGAAGATCATGGCAATGACATTTATAATAATAGTCATGATTAACGCTTTTTAAAACATAAGCGTAAAACATATAACTAAATTTTGTAGCCCGGACAAGAATCCCCGCCTGCTGACGCAGTCGGGCAGGGAACTTGTATCTAAAGTTTCTGAAAATTTTATCTTCTCTTCAAAAAATACCGGATAATTGCTTCTGCTTAAATTGATGTCATTCTGGTAATTCCATCTTGCGGTAAAGGGACTATTAAAGGAGCTTTGGGAAATGAAAAGAGGAATGACCTGGGATCATTCCTCTTGTAGCCCGGACAAGAATCGAACTTGTATCTAGAGTTTAGGAAACTCCTATTCTATCCATTGAACTACCGGGCCATTTTCTGCATTGGCGCAGAAAGGGCTGCAAATATAATAAAGATTCGGGTATCTAACGGTTATTTTGGCTACTCTCCCTGATGATAATCTCCGGGGTGAGGCTTTCCAGCTTGAAGTCGGTCACCGCCCGTTTACTTTCAATTAAATTCAGCAGCAGTGTGGCGGCTTTTTCCCCCATTTCAAAAGCGGGTTGGCGGATCACAGAAAGTGCAGGAGCAAAAAGAGACGTGTATTTGGAATTATTAAAGCCAATCACCCCCATGTCTTTAGGTATCTGGATCTTTTCCCTTTTTAAAATGCTGAAAGTTTCAGTGGTGATCTTATCAGCCAGTAAAACCAGGGCATCCGGCTTCTTCTTCAGTTTAAGTAAATCCTTTACTGCGGTTTCTACTTCTTCCACATCGGAGCCTCCATGCGAACAATAGCGGATCAGTGAGCGATCTACTGTTATTTTGTTGTCGGTTAAAGCCTGAAGGTATCCTGCAAGGCGTTCCCTGGTGATAGCCAGGTTAGCATTGCTGGCAATAATGCCAATACGCTTAAATTTGTTTTTTATGAGATGCGTTGTGGCCTGGTATACCCCCTGAAAATTGTCGGTAATCACTTTATGGGTATTGATTTCTTCCACCACACGGTCAAAAAATACAATAGGTAACTTTTTTTCGTGCAACTGCTTTAAGCTGGTAAAGTCATTGGTTTCAGAAGAAATGGAAATGATCAAGCCATCAATTGACCTGGAGGTGAGATAGTCCAGGATCATTTGCTCCCGTTCGAGCGATTCCCTGCTTTGGGTAATGATGACATTATATCCATTTTTATAGGCAATGGATTCAATGCCGTTAATAACCTGGCTAAAAAAAGTATTAGCAATCTCCGATACTACTACACCTATAGATAAGGTTCTCTTTTCTTTTAAACTTAAAGCAACAGGATTAGGGCGATAATTGATTTCAGCGGCATAGTCCCTGATCTTCTTTTTGGTAGCCTCGCTGATTTCGTGGCTGTCCCGCAACGCACGCGACACCGTCGAAGTAGACAGTCCCAAAGCCCTGGCAATATCCTTTATAGTAGCAGCTTCAAACTTCATACAGGCATCACACCTTTGCTGCGAAGATATAGAATTATGCACAGCATAGCGTGATCCCTTCTGTGATGCCAGCTACCGGCACGATTGCTTCTTCGTTTAGCTCTACTCTTTCATTAAGCGGGTTGCCGAATATCATGGCTGCAAGTGGCCCTTTGCCTATAAGCAAGGTCCGTTCCAGTTGGTCGTACCTGTGGTAGGAAAATAGTGTAGGTACCGCGAATAGAAGGAGTACTAGTGACGCTTAATCGTTGTAAAAAGTAGCGTTAAATCAATTGCGGATTATCGTTTGCAAATGAAGTTTAAAAAGTAGGATTCAGAAATAAGTTTTGTAACCGTTTTTATAAATTATGTGCTTTTTAAGTTCAAAAGCGCGGCTAATAGTTGATGTAGTTCAATCTTTAAATGTATTGAAGAGTGGTGCCGAGTTGGTTTTGGTGCTGATTTTTTATTAAGCTTTTCTTGCTTGCCACTGTACACATGCGGGTTAAAAATTAAGTTAGGAAATTGGCAGGTATTATCAATTGCCATGTGAAGTGTAGTGTGGTAGGCACTTTTCTCGAATAAATGATTATTTTTTTAACCGGCACTTTCTCTTTTTTTTAAAAAAAAGCCCGTTGGGCGGCAACGGAAACGTTTGCGTAAATAAATCTATCCTGCACCAACCTGCTTGAGAAAAAAAAGGAGTACAATTGCTGAACGATTGGATAATCTCCGGCCAAAAAATGAAACCGATTGCGTATTTGTTTTAATTCCGGAGCTCTAAAACTAAAATTAAAAGCCACATGAACAGATTATTGCTTATGCTATTGACGGTCTTTTTTTGCACGGCAGTGAATGCGCAAACCAAAAAGATCTCAGGTACAGTAGTGGATGATGACAAACTTCCTTTGCAAGGTGTTACTGTTGCAGTAAAAGATGGAGTTGCTATAACTCAAACGGATGCTGCCGGTAAATTCTCAATTAATGTTCCAGCTGGAGATACTGCCCACCTGGTATTTTCTTCTACAGGCTATATGGGGCAAACGGTAGTAGCAACCGAGGGTATGCACGTGTCCCTGGTAAAAAATATTGTTGCCGGCGATGACGTAGTGATCATTGGATATGGTTCTGCTACGTCGGTAAAAAGTTTGACGGGTTCTGTTTCTTCCGTTTCCGGAAAGATGCTGGCCCGCGTTCCGGTATCATCGGCAGCAGAAGCCTTGCAGGGTAAAGCGGCAGGTGTTCAGGTAACGATGGCAGATGGTGAGCCGGGCGCCGAGATCAATATTCGTATCAGGGGTGGTACTTCTGTAACACAAAGCAATGCTCCTCTTTTTATCGTGGATGGTTTCCAGGTACCTAATATCAACGATATACCTCCAACAGATATACAGAGTATTGATATCCTTAAGGACGCTTCTTTAACCGCTATTTATGGTGCCCGCGGTGGTAATGGTGTAGTGGTGGTTACTACCAAACGTGCCCAGGCCGGTAAATTAACAGTAACCTTCAACCATAATACACAGGTAAGAACGCTGGCGCGGAAGATAGATGTGATGGATCCTTATGAGTTTGTAAAAATTCAGTACGAAGCGGTTGTAGGTAATAATACCAACCGCCAGAGATTCCGCGGCAACTTTGGTAATCCCATGGACTTTGATCTGTACAAGCGTTTTGAAGGAAATGACTGGCAGGACGAGATTTTAGGAGGTAACCCCTTAAGCCATATGTACAACCTAACCCTCAATGGGGGTACGCAAACCATGCGGTATAATACAAGTGTCACCCATCATGAGGAGAATGGTGTATTAATGGGATCGGGATTCTCACGAACGAATGTGCTGACGAAATTTGAAGCAGATCTCTCTAAAAAAATAAAGGTACAGATCGTACCGCGCTTTACTTATACGAAGAAAAAAGGTGGCGGAGCCAGCGCAGTAGGAGCGGGCGGTTTGATAGGCGTACTGCGTTACCGGCCTACTAACGGGTTGCGTGAATTTTCTCACCTGCCACCTGAGGATATTGATCCGGATGAGGAGAGGCTGTTTGAGTACAATAACCCAAAGGGAGACCTGGAACAAAACTACCTAAGGGATAATAACTACTCTTTCTCCAACCAGGCTATGCTTGACTGGAAGATATTAAAGAACCTGACTTTCCGTTCTGTTGGTTCTCAAAATATGTCCTTTGGTTACCTGGATCAATTCTGGGGCGATCTAACCCGGGAAGCGATTAATAATAATGGGTTACCACTGACACAAATGAGTACGTCGAGGGGAAGCCGGTATCAATGGTCGAACACCCTGGAATATCGGGGTTCAAAAGACAAACATGGTTATCAGATAGTAGCCGGGCAGGAAATTTTAAGCTCAAAAGGATTTACAACTTCGCAGCGCTCGCGCTATTTTCCGAAAAATGTGGAACCTGAGAGAGCTCTTAGAAATTTAGGCCTGGGAACGCCCTGGCAGGCAACCTCTTTTATGAGCTCACCGGTGAGGCTATCGTCTTATTTCGCACAGGTGAATTACGATTTTGAAAAAAGATACCTGCTCTCGCTTACCTACAGGGCCGATGGTTCCACCCGGTTTGCCCCCGGCAATCAATGGGGGCATTTTCCCGCTGTTTCCGGTGCCTGGATAGCAACCAACGAAAAGTTTATGGAACGGCAAAACTTATTCTCGCAGCTTAAAGTACGCGCTGCATATGGACTTACAGGTAATAATGAAATTGAGGACGATATGTGGCGCTACCAGTATAGAATTAATACCGGAGGAGGACCAGGCTGGGGTGAAACCAATGAGACCGGGTATGAGTATTACACCAACACAGGCGGTTCCACACTCCCCAATCCTAATATCAAATGGGAAACATCTATCAAGCGTAACCTGGCACTTGATATCGGACTTTTTAAAGATCGGGTCACTATTACGCCGGAATATTATGTCAACACAACAAAGGATTTATTGTATGAAAGCAATATTCCTACAACCACGGGGTATGTAAAGCAAATGCAGAATATAGGCCAGGTAACCAACCGTGGTTTTGAACTAACCATCAATGCGCAGATCATCCAGAAGCAAAAAGCCTACTTCAATACAACTTTCACCTTTGGGGCCAACAAAAAAACGATCGACAGGCTGAATGGAACAGAGGATATTATATGGATGACATCGCCTCGCTGGAATTCATCTGATGCTGACTATATGATTAAAGTGGGCGATCAGTTGGGGCTGATTTATGGTTATGTGTATGATGGTATTTACCGGTTTGACGAATTCGATCTGCAGGGGCTTAACTATATAGCTAAACCGGGTACTGTCAATAATGATGCGCTTTTTGGTACACAGCCCGGCCGTCCGAAGTTTAAAAACTTTGTAGATGGAGAGGGTGAAAATAATGTGGTGAATGAAAGAGATAAAGTAGTGATCGGGAACACAAACCCCAAATTTAGCGGAGGCTTGAACCTTTCGGGAGGCCTGGGGAATTTTGATATGTCGGCCAATTTCTTTTTCATGTATGGGTTTGATGTAAACAATGCCACACGCTATACCCTATCATCTTTTGAAGGCAATACGAATAACTACTATAATATACTGCCGGAATTTAGCTCTGACAAACGCTGGAGATATGCAGATGATGTGTATGGAGACCGGATGGTAAGCAATGCCAATTATGTAGCCCAGTACCAGGAAGTGAATGCCAATGCCACTATTTTTAACCCGGTAGATATTGGCAAGAAAGTTACCCACTCTTACTTCATAGAAGATGGATCTTTCCTGCGCCTGCAGGATGTAACTTTAGGGTACCGATTGCCGCAAAGCCTGCTCAACCGCATTAAGATTAATAACCTGCGGGTATATTTCAGTGGCTATAACTTGTTCTTATTAACCAAGTACACCGGATACGATCCTGAGGTGGATGTACAGACATCATTGACTCCTGGAATTGACTTCAACCGTTATCCAAGAAGCCGTAATTTTTTAGTGGGTATCAATATTACATTTTAACCTGGTATAAACTTAAACAAGATGAGAAAATATATTATCATTCTCAGCACATTATTAATAAGCTTTACATCCTGTAATAAGAACTTCCTGGACGTGAGTTCTGATTCCAAATATGAAGGCGATTATGTATTTGGAAACAAGGAAGAGATAAACAGGGTACTAACGGCAGTATATGCGTCGCTAATGAGCAATGATGCTTATGGTAATGCCTTCTTTAATACGTTTGCCCTAAACAGTGATGTAGAGTTTAGTGCCTTTGCAGGTGAGTTGCCCAGCGTAAACGGGGAAGATTTTAAAGCTTTTGATGGCGCCCGGCATGCTCCCAGCGTTCAGAGGCTATGGGACAAGCTTTATGAAGGAATTGAACGTGCTAATATTTTTGTTGATGGTATTCAAAAAAGCCCTGTATTTAATAAAAATGACAGGGATCTAACGCAGCAGTTGGGTGAGGCCAAAGTATTAAGAGCGATGTTCTACCACGACCTGGTAGTAATGTTTGGTGATGTGCCTTTTAACACGAAGCCGGCAATGCAGCTGGGAACTAATTTCGTGATCCCGGTTACGGACCGCAATGAGATACTCAGTTTCCTGATCGATGACTTAAAGGAAGCAGCGCCCGGTATGAAAAGCGCCAATGAAATAGCGCAGGGGGTTGAACGTGCATCTAAGGAATTTTGCCAGGGCATGATTGCCCGCATAGCGCTCACCAGGGGAGGGTATGCTTTATATCCCGAGGGCGCCAGGGGCACTATGAAAAGAATGCCTGATTATAAAGATTACTACGCAATTGCCATGCAGTATGCCGATTCGGTTATTACATCCGGAAAACATAGTCTCAATAAATCGTATAGAAACGTTTTTATTGATGAAACTAATAATGTGGTGACCAATAATGATGATCCGATTTTTGAGATTCCTTTTTTAAGAAATGGGAGTGGAACGGTAGGAAGCGTTACAGGGCCTGCAGTGTCTGGTGTTGAAAATGTTACTACGCATGTCTGGGGTGTATCAGGCGGAGGCATGCGATTGAATGCCTTTTATCATTACTCCTTTGACCGGGCTGATATCCGTAAAGACTATGTAGTAGGCCAATGGAGCTACGATGCAACGGGAACACCGCAGGTATTGACCGACTATACCATGTACAATAACAAATGGTCAAAAATATGGTCTGATCCCGGAAAAGCGCTGGGTAATCAAAGCACCGGTAATACAGGTATTAATTTCCCGTATATGCGCTACGCGGATGTACTGCTGATGTATGCAGAAGCTGTGAATGAAGTAGAGAATGGAGTAACGGGCACGCATGGTTCTAAAGCGCAAAATGCTTTCAAACAGGTGCGCCGGCGTGCGTTTCACGATTCCGTTCAGTCGCAGAAAGTAGACGCCTATACCAATACCGTAGCAGCTTCCAAAGAGTCTTTTTTTAATGCAATTGTAAATGAGCGTAAATGGGAATTCGGTGGGGAGAATATCCGCTGGAAAGACCTGGTGCGCTGGAATTTATATTCGAAGGTGGTGTATGATACTTTTATGGAGTATTATATCGTGGCATCAATGGTAGGGGGCGATTTTATGGAGGGCTCTGAAAAATACCAGACACTTCCTTTTAATAAGTTTTATAAGCGTATACCCAATCCGGGCAATAAAGATATCTATCCCAATACCACTTTGAATATTATTGAGTTTTATAATCCCTGGGAAGGTGTATTGCACCCCGGTACCGGGTGGGAAATGGCTACCCTTTATGCCTGGTATGATGAAAATACTTCCATGCCCAGATCGCAGATATTCTATTCGTTCCGGGGCTTTATAAGGGGCGGTACCAATAGCAACTGGGAATCTTTAAATCGTAATAACCTGCCTCCGGTACGTTATATACTTCCTTTCCCCAACCAGGCTATTGTTATGAGTAACGGGGTATACAAAAACTATTATGGTTATTAATGTATCGTATTAAAATATACAATATGAAAATTAAAATATTGATATTAAACATGGCTTTAGCCGGCTTGCTGACAATGGTACTAAATGCCTGTAAGAAAAATCAGCGGGAGGTTACCGATGAAGAAGAAAATAGGTCTTTCATGGCTGTGTTCCGCCACCAGGGAAATACCGGGAAAGCAGGAGACCCCCTGGCGAGCCAGGTGATAAATACCAATGATATGTACCTCACCTGGAATGGTATCAACGGCGCTGCCGGGTATCGTCTTAAAATGAAGGTACAATCGGGCTCCTGGGATAATCCTGCGGATATACTTTGGGATACGATTGTAGGACCTGATGTATTAAAAATTACCAAAGAAGATCTGCAATATTCCACCAAACATAATTTCGCTATACAAACCCTGTCCCCTTTAGGAGAAGCGTATCATTCCCGGTGGTATGGTTATGGCGACGGTTCTCATAACGATGATCGTGCCGAGTGGGAGACTGGGGAACGTAAGGGTATTCCTGATGTAGTGTCTGTCGGAAGCGTAACTGAAACCAGCATGCGTGTTTTCTTCGATCTAACGGTTGGTAATACCGACCCGGCTGTTTTAAACCCCAGCTTTCAATATGAGAATGGCAAATTTTTGATAGACGAAATACTGGTTCAACCTGCATCAGTGAACAGGGACCTGCCTTCGCAAACGATTAAACTAACACAGGAGGACAAGGACCGGGGGTCTGTAGACGTTACTGGATTAAGCCCGAATTCGCTTTACGTAGTGAACGGTTTGAACAGCAAAGTATCCCGCTACTGGGACCGGTTATATAATACCAGCATGGTTCGTATGAGAGGAAAGATAGGTGAGCCTGTTTTGATTCCACATGTGGTAGATGCCACCAATACCTGGGCCCAGCAAAATAATGCATGTCGAATCGATACGATACTTAACAATTTTCTTTTTGACAATACCCTGGCAGAAGGCACCGTATTTATGCTGGAAGCTGGTAAAAAATATTATCTGGGCAGTGGCGTGGTATTAGCCAAGGGCTTAACCTTAAAATCAAATTCGCCCACTATAAAAGCTACTGTATATATGGGCCTGGGTTACAATGCTGCCAATAATGGATCCAATGCCAATAATTTCCAGCTCGGGCGCCCGGCACAGGCGGGTGAGATCGGCAGTATTACTATGGGCGATGTGATCTTTGATAATATCAGCTTTGAGCTTCCCTTGGCGGTTAACTTTTTCAACCAGTCACTGTTCCCGGGCAAGTCTATTAATGGTAACTATTTCATCAACCAGCATTCAGCATCTATGCCGTTTACCTGCTCCAGGCTGGAAGCGCGTAATTGCAATTTCCAGGGTATGGTAAGATGCTGGTTCAGAACGCAGGGATCTAATCGCCAGGTAATCGAAAATATCACCGTTGATAATTGTTTATTCCATGATGCGGGAATGTATGATGTGAATGGGCGTGGCTATCCGTTTATTACAGGAGAGGCTAAATCAGAGCGAACCAATATTTTTAACAACGTTGTTATTAAAAACAACTCATTTATAGGCATTAGCTGGGATCAGCTGGTACGCGAAAATGCCAACCTGGCCTGGGCTTCAAGCGTGGTTTGGAATGTAACGATTGAAAATAATACTTTCCTGAACGCATTTTCTGTATCCAATGGCCGCTTCCTGATACAACATCAGAACCCGCCGGCTAATAGCAAATATACTATTAAGAAAAACCTGTTTATTTCTGTTAAGGCTGCGGGAGATAGCAGGGACTTTTTCCAGAGCGGGATGGACTTCAGAACCTACCGTCCCGGTTTGAGTTTTGACATTGCTGATAACTATTCCACCGCATCCAAATCGGCAAATGGTGCTGTTACCTACTTCACTTCCGCGGAAATTTTCAATAACCAGGCTTTCAGTCATGCCAGCAGAGGTGCCGGATTTAACGGAGGCGCTTTAAATGTAGGGGGGCTGGAAGCAACAAAGGTAATCACCGGCCCGACGCCGATTGCTCCGGAAAACCTGATGGTAGATCCTTATCCGAAAGGCAGAAAGATAGGCGCTGCCTGGGATGTAAATGCCCATATCTATAATGTGGAAGGCCTGAAATTCAAGAATACGCCCGAGGTGCTGAATCATCCGATCTACACTAAAGGAATTGGCGACCCGCGTTGGAGGTAATGCAATGCAGAATGATGAGCACTGTAGTTTCTTCATAAAATTAAACCTGAAGCCGACCACCAGGTGGTAGCGGCTTCGGGTTATTTTTTCCTCGACATGGAAGACCAGTAGTGATATAATGTATTGATAAAAGTATCTGGAAGTCAGGAAACGTTTGATTAGCTGATCCTGTCTTTTTCTAAAAATGAACCTGATTTTAAATAACCAAGAGAGAATGAATTGTATTGTAAATGCATTTTATATGAAATTGTCGTTATTATTACTGTCGCTTATACTAATTACAGTGGCCTGTTCGAAGGGAGGCAACCCGCCCGGAGATAACAAGCCGGATCCTGATCCTCCGCCAGGCAAGCCTGTGCCTGTAAACGAAACGGCCATAGCATTTCCGGGCGCGGAGGGATTTGCCGGAAATATTACAGGTGGCCGGGGAGGACGTGTAATAAAAGTTACTAACTTAAACGATGCCGGAGCAGGTAGTTTGCGGGCCGCTATTAATGAGACCGGTAAACGAATAATTGTGTTTGATGTATCAGGTACCATCACGCTGAAGTCCAATCTGAATATCAAAAATAATGATGTCACTATTGCGGGGCAAACCGCGCCGGGGGATGGTATCACCCTCCGGGATTACCCGGTATATATAGACGCAGATAATGTTATGATCCGTTTTCTGAGGTTTCGTATGGGCGATGCTGCAAAGCAGGAAGGCGATGCGCTGGGGGCAAGATTCAGGAAAGATATCATGATTGATCACTGCTCTATGAGCTGGAGTACAGATGAATGTGTA
>JBCNOR010000550.1:0-3704 GCA_039593785.1 Niabella sp.
TAAATTGATAGCTTACTATGAGCAGACGCTGGACGCTCCGGAACAACTGGAAGTGGAGCAATGGATTGCGGAAAGCGCTGAGCATAAAAAAATATACGAGGATACCATCAGGATCTGGGAAAGCTCCCGGATCAATTCTTCATATACTTTATATAACAAAGAACTAGCCTGGCAAAAATTACAGCAACAGCTTGAAGAAAAACCTGTTGCTACGCCTGGAAAAGCAAAAATAATTTCACTCAATTGGCGCAAAGGGTTGGCTGTAGCCGCTTCCATTGCAGCTTTGGTGGTGCTGTTTTTATTCATCAACAGCCCCTCTAAGCCCCAACAGTTTACTGCCCAAAAGGAGCATCGTACTATTGAGCTGAAAGATGAGAGCAAGGTTACCCTTTACGAGGAAGCTGCGTTAATGGTAGCTGGTGACTTTAACAAAAAAACAAGAACAGTTACCCTAAAAGGCAATGCTTATTTTGATATTGCCAAAAACCGTGATAAGCCTTTCATTATTCATAACAATGATGTAGATGTAGAAGTATTGGGCACTTCGTTTACCATACAACAGGGAGTCGATTATAATACCGTATTTGTGCATAGCGGGAAAGTAAAAGCCTCCCTGGGAGATAAAAGCGTAATAGCTATAGCTAATCAAAAAATTGTAAAAGACAACCATAATAACCAGCTACATATACTGCCTTTTAATACTGCTATTAATGATGCGCTGCATACGCAGATCATTAAAATCAAAGATATGCGCGTGGATAGCCTGGCCGAAATGCTCGAAAATATTTACAATATTAAACTGCAACTGACCCCGGGCATCGAAAGCAAAAAGGTAACCAGCACTTACCTGATTCATTCGGAAACCCCGGAGCAGATCATTGAAAATATTGCTTTGATGATCAACGCCAACTGGTCTAAAACAGATCATAACCAATACTTCATTTCTAAATAAGCCCTTTTGAGAAAACATTGCGCCTTCTTATTACTGCTGTTGATTAGCTATTCTCTTTTTGCCCAGGAAAAAATACTGCAGCAAAAAGTATCGGTTGATTTCCGGAACATAACCATGTATGATGCCCTGATGCAGATAGAGCGCAAGGCGGGATTTTATTTTTCTTACGACAACCAGTTTATCAAAAACCAGAAAAAAATATCTTTCACAGCAAGCGATGCGCCCGTCAAGGAAATATTGGATAGGTTACTTGACAAAGAGTACTACTATATCATCAACAATAACAAAATAGTAATCCGTAAAAAAGAAACCGAATACTTTACGGTACAGGGGCAATTTTTTGACAATACAGATCAGAAGCCGGTGGAATATGTAACGGTTTATGAACCGAACCTGAAAATAGGAACCATGTCTAACGACCAGGGGTATTTTTCTCTCAAAGTGCCTTTGAACAGCGATATCAAACTCATCGCCAACCGTGTGTCTTACTATGATACCAGCTTTGCCATTGAGGGAAGAAGCAATATCCCATTAAAGATAGGGTTAACGCCTAATATTACAACCGAAGAAACCTTTACAGTTCAATCTATTGAGCGGCACTGGCTGGCCCGGAGCGTCATCAGTACCAAACAAAAAATAAACAGCGTGAACCTTAAGAACTATTTCTACGAGCGGAAATTTCAACTGGGGTTCTGGCCGGGAATAGGCACCAAAAGCGCTTTAAAGGGTCAACAGGAAAACAACATCTCTTTTAATGTGTTCGGAGGATATGCCGCGCAGGTAGACGCTTTTGAGCTGGGAGGTTTATTTAACATTGTGCAAAAGCATGTACACGCCGTCCAGATCGGCGGGTTATTTAACCTGGTAGGAGGCACGGTAAACGGTGTTCAGATCGGCGGTTTAAATAACTATGTTGCGGGAGATGTCAATGCACTGCAAATCGGAGGATTGGCGAATATTAATAAAAGCAATACCACAGGACTACAAATTAGCGGCCTGTACAATCAAACGCAGCTATTCAACGGACTACAAATTGGCGGCCTGGTGAATCAAACCCGAAATATAAACGGCGGTATGCAGGTGGCAGGACTGGTAAATTATACCGGGCAATTTAAAAAAGGTGTGCAGCTTTCAGGCATCGCTAATATTGCCCGGCAGGTGAATAAAGGCGCGCAGGTAGGAGGACTGGTAAACTATACCCCAAAAATCAACGGATTCCAGTTAGGCTTCCTCAACCTGGCCGATACATTAAACGGGGTTTCTATAGGACCGTTCAATTATAGTCGTAACGGGAAACATTCATTATCCCTATCCGTACAGGAAAATCAACAGGTAAACATTGCCTATAAATCGGGTAGTTATAAATTATATAATATTGTACAGGTGGGTTGGCTAAACAGTAATATCCCGGGTGGTCATTATTTATTTGGCTATGGGTTAGGAAGCGAATGGAAATTAAAAGGAAAGCTGAAAATGGCTACTGAACTCATCAACCTGCATTACACACCCACGGATCATTTCGATACAGATTACAGCAATATTATTCTTCAGCCGCTATTGATATACCAGCTGCATAAAAATATCCAGCTATACGCAGGTCCAAGGCTACAATATCAACAACCTGTTGAAAAGGAGAATAACGCTTATTACAGCAATTTCAGCAGGAATATGCTGCCTTTGATCAAAGGAAAAAAAGATGCACTTCACCTTGGGTTTTCATTAGGTATAAATATTTTTTAAGTCGGCATAGGGGTAAGCTTTCATTAATGTGTATTAGTAGTATATACATTAATTATGCTTTTAAAAAACAAATGCTTACTCGCGGTTCTATCCATTACCACTACTTACTGCCTGGCCCAGGAGCCCGTAGCCAATAATGTTCATTTGGGCCTGGTAACTCCTATAAGCACGCAAGGCAGGCAGGCCCGCGATATTAGCACTTCTTTTGCCCTACATGCCTTACAGGGCGTCAACTACAATAATAAAGGCGCTGCTATTGCCGGCCTTTGCACCAAACTATATGGCAGTAACAAAGGTGTATTGATCAGCGGTTTGGTAAACCAGGTCAAAGGGTCTAACAAAGGCGTTTCTATTGCCGGTTTGTACAATGGTGCCGAGAACGGACTGGGTATTCAAATAGCAGGATTACATAACCAGAAGCAAGGCAATGGATTTATTCAGATCGGTGGCTTGAGCAATTACAGCAGCTATGAATTATTACAGGTAGCCGGACTGGCTAATATCGCGAAAAATGCCGATGTACAAATCGCAGGACTGATCAATGTAGCCAGGTCTGTTAAAGGGGTGCAAGTAGCGGGATTGATCAATATTGCAGACAGCTCGGATTATCCTATTGGTTTTTTAAATATCATAAAGAATGGCGAAAAGCAAATAGGGATACAGGTATATGATGATGCTTCAGCCAATATTGTTTTACGCACAGGAGGTCGTAAGACTTATGGCATATTGGGTGCAGGAGCCGGATCGGAGCTCAGTAAAACAGTATTTCAAATGGAAGCAGGGATTGGCTACCGTATACCCCTTTCACAAAAATTAAGGATCAATGCAGAAGCTGTAAGCATTGCTAAAACAGACTTCACCTTTTATAAACATACCGAATCATTGAGAGCTTTACTAGGCTATAAAATAACGCCTGCCATAGAAGTAACCTTAGGCCCTTCCATCAACACTTATAAATATTCTGACTCCAAACTTTTCTCAAACAATTATATCTGGAAGTACCGGGATGATG
>JBCNOR010000551.1:0-3696 GCA_039593785.1 Niabella sp.
ATCGGGAACCGATCGCGATAATAACGCCGTGCAGGAGGCATTGAATGGTTGGTGGACCGCTTCAATGAAAAATCATGATGATCGCATCAAGTGGTGGAGCGATGCGAAGTTTGGTATGTTTATCCATTGGGGTATCTATTCGCTTCCCGGCGGAGAATGGAAGGGCAGGGAGGTTAAGGGATATGGCGAACATTTAATGCGAAAGGAGAAGATTTTAAAAAAGGATTACCTGGAAATTGCCCATCAGTTCAATCCCACGAAATTTAATGCAGAAGAATGGGTGAGGGACGCTAAAGCAGCCGGCATGCGTTACCTGGTGATTACCGCAAAACATCACGATGGATTTGCCATGTATCCGTCAGCTGTATCTGATTTTAATATACAGGCACAAACTCCTTTTAAAAGAGACCCTATGTCTGAGTTGCAGGCCGCCTGCAAAAAGTATGGTTTGAAGTTTGGTTTTTATTATTCGCATGCGTTTGACTGGGAGCACCCTGATGCGCCGGGCAATGACTGGGAATATAATAACCCTGGTGGAGACCGGCAGCTCCATGGCGGTACCGGCTGGTATAATTTGCACCCTGAATTACTACAAAAGGCAAAGCGCTATGTTGATCAAAAAGCCATCCCGCAAATCGTAGAGCTGATTAACAAATATCACCCGGATATTTTATGGTTTGATACGCCTCATAAATTACCCTTATCGGAAAATATACGCATTTTGGAAGCCATTCGCAAGGCCGATCCTGGCGTGGTGGTAAACGGGCGACTGGTTAGAAGCGAAAAAAATAATTTCGGTGATTACAAAAATACGGCCGACCGACCCGCTGAATTTTATCCTGTTACAGGCAACTGGGAAGCCATACCAACAACCAATGAAAGCTACGGTTACAACCGGTTTGATCTTTCTCATAAACCCGCCGCTCATTTTATAAGACTGCTGGCCAGCGCTGCTGCTAAAGGAGGAAACCTGTTAATGAATATTGGTCCGATGGGAGACGGTTCTATAGATGTTAAGGATGAAAATATTTTAAAGGGTATTGGACAATGGATGGATAAAAATGGTGAGAGCATTTATGGTACTGTGGCTACGCCGGCTCCTCTTCAAAGCTGGGGCGTTACTACCTATAAAAAAGGTAAGCTATACCTACACATTTTTGATTATCCAGCGGACAGAAAACTCTTCGTAGGCGGCATCCGGACTGGTATCGCGAAAGCTTATTTGCTGACTGATAAAAGTAAAAGCCTGAACATAGAAAGGGCAGGTAAAGAAGACTGGAAGATCCTGCTGCCGGCAACAGCGCCGGATACCACTAACACAGTAGTGGTATTAGAGATTAATGAGGGCGCAGGCTTTGATAGTATACGCTATATAGCTCCCAATAGCCGGGTTACGCGAATGCTCGCATTTGATGCGGCATTAAACGGGAAAGGTTTTGGCTTTGGCGATGGAAAAACCAACCGGTATTATGTGGATGGGTGGAAGCTGCCATCGCAAACCATCAGCTGGACCTTTAGAAACGATAGCGATGCAATAATTGATCTGTCATTAAAATATATCGTTGGAAATAATGCTGGTGGCATTTATAAACTAGTGTTGGATGGTAAGGCTCTGGCTGAAGCAGAGGTGCAACCGGCTACCAAGGGAGAGGATATTTTGACGAAAAACATAGGTCCGGTGCAGTTGAAAAAAGGAATACATACGCTGGTCATTCGGCCGGTGTCTATAACCAAACAGGAATTGATGCGTCCGTTAGAATTACTATTAATTAAAAAGTAACAGATATGGTGAATAAAATAATCGTATCCCTGGGCATAGCTATTATAACAGGGATGAGCGCGCAGGCACAACGCCCGGATATCCGCGCCGTGTTCGGTGATGCTGAGAAACAGACCCGGGTAATGCTTGCTGAAATTGATAAAGCTAAAGAAGGAAAGCCGGAACTGGTTTCCCCAAGGACTATAGAGCAGGGAAAATTAAAGTTGGTAAAGTCGGGTGACTGGACCAGCGGTTTTTTCCCGGGCGTATTATGGTTTTTATATGAGTACTCCCGAAAAGCCGAATGGAAAAAAGAAGCGGAACAGTATACTGCTGGCATCGAGAAAGAGCAATGGAATGGTGGTACGCATGATATGGGCTTTAAGGTGTATTGCAGTGTAGGAAACGGTTTCAGGCTTACCGGCAGCAATCACTATAAAGAAGTGCTGATACAGTCTGCAAAAACATTGAGCAGGCGTTTTAATAAAACAGCAGGCGTCATACGTTCCTGGGACCATAATAAACAGAAATGGGATTACCCGGTAATTATCGATAATATGCTGAACCTCGAATTGTTGTTTGCCGCATCAAAACTTACGGGCGATCGATCCTATTATAATATAGCCGTAAGCCATGCTAATACTACCATGAAGAACCATTTCAGAAAAGATTTCAGTACCTGGCATGTGGTGGATTATGATTCAACACAGGCTGGGAAGATCAATAAAAAAACAACCCACCAGGGCTATTCAGATGAGTCCACCTGGTCGCGGGGAGAGGCATGGGCTGTTTATGGATACACGATGTGTTATCGTGAAACAAAAGATCCTAAATATCTAAAGCAGGCTGAAAATATTGCGGGATTTATTTTGAAGCATCCTAATATGCCCGAGGATCTGATACCTTATTGGGATTTTAATGCACCTCAAATACCGCAGGAACCAAGGGATGTGTCTGCTGCGGCAGTAATGGCATCGGCAATGCTGGAGCTAAGCACCTACAGCAAGAGTGGTAAGCTTTACAGGGCAGCCGCTGAAAAAATGCTGACTAATTTAACCAGAAGCTACAGAGCCCCCATCGGTAGCGACTTTGGCTTTTTATTGCAGCATAGTACCGGATCGAAACCATCGGATAGCGAAGTAGATGTTCCTTTGAGCTATGCAGATTATTATTATCTCGAGGCGCTGTTACGCCTGCGGAAACTAACCGGCTCAAAGAAACTGTAGTAGAGAACTGTCTTTCGATATTGTTAGAAAAAGGGATAAAACGTTAGAGATAAGTAAATAGGGGCCGCTGAATAACCGGGAGTGTCATAAGCTTTGAATGAATGAAATAAAAATGCCGCATATGCCCGCCTGACCGGCCGGAAGGCACTAATATTTTTGATTCATGCATTCTGTACAACAATTTATCAGGTGTCAACTTCTTAGCGTCATAGCGCCGTCATGGTTAAAAGATTCACCGGGGAGAAAAAGAGAAACAGAGTTAACGCGGAGTAGTTTAAATTATATATTCCGGGTTTTACTTCATCAGAATCGGACACAACCTCTGCGCAGTCTTTGCGTCCTCCTTTCTTCGCGGTTAAATAATATTGGTTGTGCCAGAAAATCAATCCTGAAAGGAGCGATGGAATCGTGGCACTTAAACAGCATGAACTAAGATGACCTGGTGTCCCGGGCATCAGGGTTTGCCCCGATTGAATTCAGACCATTCGAAAAAATTATATGCTCAATCTCATAATAAAATACGATCACATATGAAATCTCTAAACAGGAAAGCAGCCATTGCTACCTTATGTAGCATTGCCCTATTCAGTTGTTCACAGGAAAAGATGGACGCCAAAGTGGACGAGAAGTTAGTGGAGACCCATGCCGGTGTTCAGAAACCCCGGATCTATGCAGTTCACCTGAGGCTTAGTTCGGCAACAGGCAGTTCCA
>JBCNOR010000552.1:0-3687 GCA_039593785.1 Niabella sp.
GAATCATGCAGCAGCTGCTCTTTTCGGGTATCAGGAATCGGAGGCAGTGGGGCAGCATATTTCGTTGATCATTCCGGCGGATCGGCTGCACGAGGAAAATTTTATAATTAACGAAATCAGGCAGGGAAGAAGAATTCAACACTTTCAAACCATTCGAAAGGCAAAATCAGGACAGGAAATATCCCTGTCATTAGCTATCTCACCTATAAAAAATAGGGAAGGAGTTATCATAGGGGCTTCAAAAATAGCCAGGGATATCAGCCGGCAAAAGGAAGCAGCTGAAAAACAGGGAATGCTGGCGGCTATTGTTAACAATTCTGATGATGCTATAGTTAGTAAAACCCTTGAGGGAGTAATCACCAGCTGGAATAATGCAGCTGCACGGATGTTTGGCTATACCGAGGCCGAAGCGATAGGGCAGCACATATCTCTTATTATTCCCCGCGAGCGCCTTGCTGAAGAAGATTACATTATTGGTGAGATAAAAAAAGGTCATAGTGTTTCTCATTTTGAAACCATAAGAGTTACTAAAAATGGTGATTTTATACCTATATCTCTTACGGTTTCTCCCATTCTGAATGAGGAAAAAACAATTATCGGTGCTTCCAAGATTGCCAGGGATATATCGGACAAAGTTGCCGCCCACAAAGAATTAGAGCAATTGTACCAGCAGGTAAAAAACCTAAACGATAAAAAAGATGAATTTATAGCCATGACTACTCATGAGCTAAAAACACCGATAACTTCTTTAAAAGGCTTCCTGCAATTACTTCAGGTACATACCGGGGCAGATGACAAAGGCCGGCTTTTCGTAGAGCGCAGTATCAGGCAGGTAGAGAAGCTGGCCATGCTTATTAACGACCTGGTGGACTTCTCCAAATTACAGGCGGGAAAATTGGGCATGCATTTTGAATCCTTTGATATAAAAGCGCTGGTAGAAGATTGCCTGGAATTATATGCAGCTAATAGTATCCATCTTTTTAGGTTAAACTGTAGCGGATCACTTGAAGTGCACGCAGATCGTCTCAGAATCGAGCAGGTGGTAGATAATCTTGTCAGCAATGCAATAAAGTATTCGCCGGAGGGTGGAAGCATTGATATAACCATAGAGGGTAGGACAGACGCAGTAGAAGTAAAGATAAAAGATGAAGGGATTGGGATTGACGATGCGGTGCAGCACAAACTGTTCAGCCAGTTTTTCAGGGCAGTTGAACCGGGATATAGTATACCTGGGTTGGGAATGGGTTTATATATTACCAAAGAAATTATAGAGCGTCATGGAGGTTCCATAAGCGTGGAAAGCGTGCTCGGAAAGGGTTCTGTTTTCAGTTTTGTGTTACCCAGGCAATTCAGCAACCAATAAGATATTCGCAAGCTTATAAAATGAAAAAAAAGGAAATTTTAATCGTAGAAGATAACAATGATATCAGAGAGCTGATCGGTTTTATCTTAACTGAAGACTCCTATGAGTTAAAAATGTGTGCTACTGCCGGTGCGCTCAATACCGAAATGAGTAAGCACCTGCCCAATGTTATTGTACTGGACATTATGTTGCCGGATGGCAATGGGATAGATTTGTGCAGGCATATTAAAAGTAATCCTTCAACGAGCCATGTGCCCGTTGTGTTGATGTCGGCACATGAAAACGAATGGCGGAAAGACTCGGGGGCAGATTCTTTTATTGCCAAACCCTTTAATATTAGCGATTTTAAAACGGTTGTCGAAAGCTATCTGTAGATCAACGGTATCATCAACCATACTAAAACTGTATTGCCAACCCAGGTATGAACCTCGCCACATTGTTTAAAGATAAAGCGATCAAAGCCAAAGCAAAAGTGGCCCGGGTAGGCGATTGGGTATTGTCTGGTGCCCTAACTCTACATGAATTGCTGGCTTTTAGTGAAACGCAGGATGCTTCAGATAAAGCAACCTGTATAGAGGCATTGGAATATGCGACCCGCAAAAAACCGGATATTGCAGACGAAAGCCTGCTGGATTTTATGACCGCCACTTTACAGCACGATGAACCCCGCATTAAATGGGAAAGTGCCCGGGTAATTGGTAATATTGCAAAGTTATTCCCTGCAGGTTTATCCAAGGCTATTGAATGTCTACTCACTAATGCCACCCATCCAGGTACAGTAGTTCGCTGGGCCAGTGCCTTTGCATTGGCTGAAATACTAAAACTTAAAACAGCGGATAACAAAAAGCTGCTTCCTGCAATAGAATCCTTAAGTTTAAAGGAAACAGATGGAGGTGTTCAGAAAAAATACCAGGATGCCCTGAAAAAAGTAAAAAAAGAAGCGAAGGAGTGAGCTGTTTTGGCGCTTGCCTTAACCTAAATGTTCTAATTGCTGTAGCACAGGAATCAATGAACGCCCTCTCTCTGTGAGACAGTATTCTATATGTAACGGCTTTATCTTTATAGTGGTTTTTTCTAATAACCCGATCTCCTCCAACTCTTTGAGCGCAACAGCAAGGCTTTGCTTATTGGTGCCGGGTATATCACGAAGCAGGCTGCTAAAGCGCAGGGGACGATCCATCGCCAGGCGAAATATTTCGGGTTTCCATTTACCCGAAAGCATTTTTAACAGGGCCTGTGCCGGACAGGTTTCTTTCTCTTCCATAGCCATTTCAGTAGTCATAAAAATCTGACTTATTGTACACCCGGTTGATAACAGGCAACTTTGTGCAAATTTATAAAAAATTGCACAGGGCATTCATAATAATGAAACCGGCTTATTTACTTTTTATCATCTTACTGGCATCGGGCAATATGCAGTGCCGCTGTCAAAAAGGAAAAACTATGCAGCAACAAAACAATCCGCTATTATGTGATCCGGAAACAGGCATCTGCGAAATACCTGGCAGCACCGCCACATCAGGTACCACCGTTTCTGTTTCAATAATAGAAAAGCCAATCAAAGTCATTTATTTTACCGATCCCATCTGCTCTTCCTGCTGGGGTATCGAACCCCAGTTAAGAAAGTTAAAGCTCGAATATGGCGACAGTATGGAGATCGATTACCGTATGGGCGGTTTATTGCCGGATTGGAGTTACAATAGCGGGGGAATCAGCAAGCCCTCTGATGTAGCACATCACTGGGATGAAGTAAGCGTTTACTATGATATGCCCATTGATGGCGACGTGTGGCTGGAAGATCCTTTGCCGTCTTCTTATCCGCCATCTATTGCTTTTAAAGCTGCTCAGATGCAGGATCGTCATAAGGCTATTGCTTTTCTGCGGGTGATCAGGGAAATGGTTTTTTTACAAAAGAAAAATATTACCCGTTGGGAAAACCTGGGCCTGGCGGCACAAAAAGTTGGATTGGACACTGCCCGGCTAAAAAAGGATTATGAAGGGAGCGCTAACGTACTTTTCGAGGAAGATCTGAAGCTGGCCCGGGAATGGGGCGTTAGAGGATTTCCCACCATGTTCTTTACGGATGCAGCGGGACAAAAGAAGGTAGTATATGGATCAAAGCCTTATAGTGCTTACCAGGATGCTATACAGCAGCTATTGCCAGGTCTGTCTCCCAGGTCTTATAATAAAGATTGGTCAGCATTGTTCGGCACCTACTCTTCCCTTACGGTAAAGGATGCAGGAGCGTGTGAATGCCTGCGTGGCGGCCGGAATCGACCGCGAGCGGCTGTTGCTGGATCCGGGTTTCGGTTTTGCCAAGACAC
>JBCNOR010000553.1:0-3681 GCA_039593785.1 Niabella sp.
GCTCAACATTTTCTCGATCTCATCAGGAAGTCGAGGAGGGGAAAGTTTAAAGTATATATTGGCATGAGCGCCGGTGTGGGTAAAACTTACCGCATGTTACAGGAAGCACATGCGCTGCTGAGAAATGGTGTGGATGTTCAGATAGGGTATATTGAAACCCATAACAGGCCCGAAACGCATGCCTTGCTGGAAGGGTTGCCCGTTATTCCCAGGCGAAAACTTTTTTACAAGGGCAAAGAGTTGGAAGAGCTCGACATGCAGGGCGTGATCAATCTCAGGCCGGAAGTGGTGATTATAGATGAGCTGGCGCATACCAATATAGAGGGCAGCAAGAATGACAAGCGCTGGCAGGATGTGATGGACATACTCGAGGCAGGGATCAATGTGATCAGCGCGGTAAATATCCAGCATATAGAGAGCCTGAATGACGAAATAAAAGAAATCACCAGGATAGAGGTGAAGGAGCGGATACCGGATAGCGTGCTGAATAAGGCGGATGAAGTTGTTAATATAGATCTTACCGCGGATGAGTTGATCACCCGGCTCAAAGAAGGAAAGATATATGAGGCCGCAAAGATCGAGGCGGCCTTGAATAACTTTTTCAGGAACGATCATATCCTGCAGTTAAGAGAGCTGGCGTTGAAGGAAGTAGCGTCGCACGTGGAGCATAAGGTGGAGAGCGAAGTAACTAAAGTGAATGCCCTACGTCATGAGCGCTTTATGGCTTGTATTGGAACCAATGAGAAAACAGCCAGGCTGGTGATACGGAAAACGGCCCGTTTGGCTAATTATTATCACAGTAAATGGTTCCTGTTGTATGTGCAAACGCCCCGCGAAAGTGCTGACAGGATTGCGTTAGATAAGCAACGGCATCTGATCAATAATTTTAAGCTGGCCACGGAGCTGGGCGCAGAGATCATCAGGGTAGAAGCTGGTAATGTAGCGAGAGCCATTATGGAACAATGCGAACAGCGACAGATCACAACAGTTTGTATTGGTAAACCTCATTTCTCGTTGTTTGGTATTATTATTTCTACAGGCACTTTCCAGGCGCTGTTAAATAAGTTGTCCTGCAACAATATCGATCTTGTAATTTTATCATAATATAGTGTTGGTGCGTTCATCACCGGGATGAGCATAAAATAAATACAGATGAGAATCAAGGCCAAGTTGACAATCGGCGTAGGGCTGCTGTTCCTGATGATCTTGCTGCTGGCAATGATCAGCGGCAGGTATGTGTACCGGCTGAAGGCTGATACAGCCAATATATTGAAGGCCAATTACAATACATTGCAGTATGGGCGTAATATGTTGCTGGCACTTGAGGATGTGGGCACAGATACCACAGCCCTGGTAGCTTTTAGCCGGAACCTGCAGGATCAGCAAAAAAACGTAACCGAACCGGGCGAAGGTGAGACGACAGAGCGGATTGCTGATCATTTTGTGGAGTTGCAAAAAAATGCAGGTGAAGAAAGTCTGAAGTCTTTTATAAGGAAAGATATTTCTGAGCTGATGCGGTTAAACATGGAAGCCATCGAACGTAAAAGTGAGCTGGCTACTGCTACGTCTGAAAATGCGATCCTCGTTATCTCGGTAGTGGGGACTTTTTGCTTTATTATTGCTTTTGTTTTATTAATCAATCTCCCGGCTAATATTGCCAATCCTATTAAGGCATTAACCGCCAGCATCCGCCAGATCGCAGACCAGAATTATGATCAGCGCCTTCATTTTGATAAAGCCAACGAGTTCGGCGAGCTGGCCCGCTCATTCAATGTAATGGCCGAGAAATTACAGGAGTACTCCAACAGTAAGCTGGATAAGATACTGAAAGGAAAGAAGAGGATTGAAACACTTATCAATAACATGCATGACGCGGTCATTGGTATTAATGAAAAGAGAAAGGTCCTTTTTGCCAATGATGAAGCGCTTACACTAACCGGGCTGAAGCGAGAGGACCTGGTTGGTAGAAATATACAGGATGTGGCTGTTCAGAATGACCTGGTGAGGTTGATTGCCCAGGCTGTTCTGCAACCGGGAGCAACTGCTGATAATAAACTGCCGATTAAGATCTATGCCGACCAAAAAGAAAGTTATTTCGAAAAAGAAATTGTAGATATCAATATTACACCTACCGGTGAAACTGATCCCCAGTTCATCGGGCAGGTAATTATCTTAAAAAACATTACTCCTTTTAAGGAGCTCGATATTGCAAAAACCAACTTTATAGCAACCGTATCACACGAATTAAAAACACCTATCTCTTCAATAAAGATGGGTCTTCAGTTGCTGGCTAACAAACAGGTTGGCGCCTTGAATGATGAACAGTTGTCGCTTGTGGATGGGATCAACGAAGACGCCGGCCGGTTGTTGAAGATCACCGGCGAATTGCTAAACCTTACACAGGCTGAAAACGGTGTAATACAAATGACCATGATAGCCACGCCTGTTGAAGAGATCGTTCATTATGCCTTGCAGGCTACAAAAGCTGCAGCCGAGCAAAAACAGGTTGTTATAGAAGTACTGCCTGTCAGCGGTTTGCCGCCTGTTGTAGCCGATGGAGAAAAAACCGCCTGGGTATTAACCAATTTATTGTCCAATGCAATCCGATATACCCGCGATAAGGATACCATCCAGCTGAGTATTGAACAGAAGGATCAGCAAATGATCTTTTCAGTCAGGGATCACGGACCAGGCATCGCTCCTGAGTTCCTGGAAAAAATATTTGAACGCTATTTCCGGCTCCCTGGTGAAAAAACAGAAGGAACGGGCCTGGGACTGACTATATGCCGGCAATTTATCGAGGCGCAGGGCGGTACCCTTTCTGTAAGCAGCGCGCCCGAGAACGGGAGTTGCTTTTCTTTTACATTAGGCATAGCCGCGGCAAAACAAACGTAATTGATTTTCAATCCGCTGTCACTCATAACAAACCAGCATCAATTTTTATTGAAATGCATCCGGCTGGTTTGTGCGACACAAACCTCAGCATAGCCCTGGCCAGTGCCTCCACTGGCTGGAAGGGAAGGATATACTAATATGTAATAATAATTTTGATACCTGTTTATTATCAGGCCTTATATGTGTGCCTGCTAAACCTTGTTTTACAGGGACAAAAAAAATATACCGGAATATGTTAGGTGAATAAAAAAACGCTGTATATTTGTCTACCTAAATTATAGACTAGTAGCTGTTAACCACCGGCAGCTGTATATCTAAACTAAAATATAATGACTAAGCTAGTAAACCTTGTGACCAGCTCACAAAACGGCCATGTCTTTGGCCGGGTGGTGTGTTCAAGTAAAATAAAGGCTATGTATGGTTGCTGTTGTTAGGCAACGCATAAGTTAGCTATATCATCCCGATATTCAAATCCTGCTGCAATCAGCAAAAGGCACCTCTTTGCCTGTCACTATAATCGGTGGTTGGTTATGGAGGCGGTGCGGAGGGCCTTTTGCTGATTATTTTCAATCATTTTATACTCCCTTTATTCAACCCTGCGATCGATTGGGGCTGGTGGGCTTGTTATGTCTATAACCCTTCCGGCATCTAAATTTAAAACACAATGTACAGAAGAGTAAACCAATTTTTAACGCATATAATAACCGGATGGATATTATTGATTGTAGCGTTGCCCGTGCAGGGGCAAACTCCCGCTACTATCAATTCTGTTCTTGAAGGTACGAT
>JBCNOR010000554.1:0-3673 GCA_039593785.1 Niabella sp.
AGGGAGCTACCTGGCTCATTCATAAGTATATTATGCATGGCTTTTTATGGTCCCTGCATCGCGATCATCACGATCACAGCAACGAGGGAAGCCTGGAAAGAAATGACTGGTTTTTTGTGATCTTTGCCATACCTACAATTATATTACTGTATCTCGGCGTGAGAAATGGCTTCAGCGCTGTATTTTATATTGGGTTGGGTATCTTTTTATATGGCATGTCTTACTTTTTTGTTCATGATATTTTTATACACCAGCGCGTTAAAATTTTCAGACATACCCAAAATCCCTATTTCCTGGCCATTCGCAGGGCGCATAAGCAGCATCACAAGCATATTGATAAACATGAGGGGGAGTGTTTTGGCTTTTTATGGGTGCCGGTAAAATATTTTAGAATGTATCTTAAGAAACGCCGATAATGCAACAGTATACTTATTTGTTGATCAATTTTTTTACAGTAATTATCTGCTTTATCTTTTCGTTCGACAAGCGTATTCGTTTTGACCATTATTTTAAAGGCTTTGCTATAGCTGCATTACTCACCGCCATCCCTTTTATCACCTGGGATGTGTGGTTTACCGCTCAGGGTGTTTGGTGGTTTAATAAGAATTATACAACCGGTACCATGCTGGCTGGTTTGCCTGTTGAGGAATGGCTGTTTTTTATTTGCATCCCTTTTTCCTGTACGTTTACCTATTTCTGCCTTCGCAAATTTTTTGATATAAGCTGGGCCAATGGATTTAATAATATGATCGTGTTTGCAACCTGTGTTGGCTGTATATTGATCGCGCTGTTGCATCATTTTCAGCTGTATACATTGGTGACTGCTGTGGCGGCGACCTTAACTATGATCTTCCTTCATTTTATTGCAAAAGCGGAATGGATTGGCGAGGCGTCTCTGGTATATTTTTGCCTGATGCCTGGCTTTTTTGTGGTGAATGGTATTTTAACCGGTACAGGTCTTGAAGCGCCGATTGTTAATTATAACCCGGATGAAATTCTAAATATAAGAATGCTGACCATTCCGGTGGAAGATGTGGTATATGGATACACTCAGTTTGTGCTGGTTATTTATTTTTTCAAGCGCTTTTCCCCGCTGCCTGTTTTGCAAAAAACAGGTGATTAAGGTTCTGTTGTCTGGCAGTGTATGCTACAGGTTTATTTTCTTTACATTCAATTGAAGATGGCGTTGGCTAATTCGCTGTAAACGCCTGCTATTGACAGCGAGCGCCTTTGCTACCGCGAACAACTGCTGCCATTTATTGTTAGTACAAAGGCTGCCGCGCCTGGAAGGTTTAGCCCCAAAGTGGCCGAAGCCTGGAAGGGGCGGAACAGGGCCGGGTTATATTGACAGTTGACAGCCCCGACAGACAGCAGAACAGCTTTCAGCTTAAAAACATTATTTTCGCATTATGACGGAATTACCTGTTACTACAAAGATCAAAAAACCAGATTGGCTACGCGTAAAATTACCGATAGGTGAGGAGTATAAGCATGTACGCGGGTTGGTGGATACCCATAAATTACATACGATTTGTGAGAGCGGCAATTGCCCGAATATGGGCGAATGCTGGGGCGCCGGTACGGCTACTTTTATGATTTTGGGCAATATCTGTACCCGTAGCTGTGGCTTTTGCGCCGTGGCTACCGGCAGGCCGCTGGCAGTAGATTATGATGAGCCTCAACGGGTAGCGGAAGCTATTTACCTGATGAAGGTGAAACATGCGGTTATTACATCCGTAGACCGTGATGAACTGAAAGACGGGGGCGCTGAAATATGGCATAACACCATTAAAGCGGTGAAAACCCTGAACCCGGGTACTACGCTGGAAACCCTGATTCCCGATTTTAAGGGTAAAAAAGAAGACATTCAAACTGTTATGGCCGCAGCGCCCGAGGTGATCTCTCATAATATAGAAACCGTAGAACGCCTTACCCGCCAGGTGCGCATACAGGCCAAGTACTGGCGCAGCATGGAAGTGATCCGTACCCTGAAAGAGGGGGGAATCCGTACCAAAAGCGGTATCATGCTCGGATTAGGTGAAACCAAAGAGGAAGTAGTGCAAACCATGCAGGATTTAAAAGATAATGGCTGCGATGTGGTAACCATTGGCCAATACCTGCAACCTACCCAAAAGCATTTACCGGTACAACGTTTTGTACACCCCGATGAATTTGCATATTACAAAGATGCCGGTTATGAAATGGGTATCGACTATGTAGAAAGCGGTCCGTTAGTTCGTTCGTCTTATCATAGCGAAAGACATGTATTTCCCGGCCTTGGCAGGAAAGAATGGGAGCAAAGTAAGAAGATGTTTGTGTAGAGGAAAGCTGATAGTTGTTAGACGATAGTTCATGGAAGACAGGACAGATGTAGGAGGTGATGAGATGTATAATGTAAGGCGTCTGATGTACATGCTACCTTAAACATTAAATATTGAATATTTCAACCTACTGCCCTAACCAGCTTTTTGTTTCACGCAGAGCTCGCAGAGGAGCGGAGACGCAGAGGTTGGTAGGTGATGAATTGTGAGTAGTCAATGGTTTCCTTTCGGGATATTAACCCACTTGCTACTCCTTACTAGGTTTCCTTCTAGCTACTTGTCATACCCTATTCGCTTTTCTTTCATGCAGCGCTCGCAGAAAAACGGGGACACAGAGGGATTAAATTTAAATATTAAACTTTGAATCTTGTATCCAGTAACCAGCATCTGTTTATTGAGTACGATGTGGATTTCAAAATGTACGGCTGTTCCTTACTCGCCGTTCCCTATTCCTCACCAGCCTCCTTCAGCAATCCGTCCAGGTCCAATCTTTTCGTATACATTTCCAATGAGCCGTCGGGTTTGGAAGGCCATTCTTCTTTAGGCCTGTCCCAATAGAGTTCTACGCCATTGCCATCGGGATCATCAAGATATAAAGCTTCGGATACGCCATGATCGGCAGCGCCGCTGAGCGGGTAACCTGCATCGATCAGCCTTTGCAGGGCAATAGCCAGGTCTTTGCGGGTAGGGTATAGGATAGCGGTATGGTACAGCCCGGGTGCAGTTTCGGGTGCCGGCTTACCGCCCAGGCTGTGCCAGGTATTTAAACCGATATGGTGGTGATAGCCACCTGCAGATATAAATGCCGCCTGCGAGCCGTATAAGGTGGTTATTTCAAATCCCAGCAAGCCTACATAAAAATCCAGTGACTTTTGCAGGTTGGATACTTTTAAATGTACGTGCCCGATACGGGTTTGAGCGGGGATTTTGTAAGCCATGGGGGATGAATGTGAGTGATGAATGGTGAATAATGAGTGTTTTCTTTCGGCTTGTTTACCTGCCTGCTACTAATTACTCCCAATTAACTTTTTGTTTCACGCAGCGTTCGCAAAGTAACTGAGACGCAGAGCTTTTTAACCCCAAATCTTAAATCTCAAACCTATTAACTACTTGCAACTCCCTACTAGCTTTTGTTTCACGCAGAGTTCACAGAGTAACGGAGACGCAGAGCCTCCTAACTTTAAACTTTAAATTTCAAACCTATTAACTACTTGTAACTCCCTACTGGCTTTTGTTTCACGCAGAGCTCGGAGAGGAGGGGAGACGCAGAGCTTTCTAACGGTAAACTTTAAATCTCAAACCTATTAACTACTTGCAACTCCCTACTAGCTTTTGTTTCACGCAGAGCTCGC
>JBCNOR010000555.1:0-3663 GCA_039593785.1 Niabella sp.
ATTTTCACCTCTCCCGACAGGTACGTCCGGGTAGAATTACCGCTGGATAAAAGAAAGTATGATGTGAAATTTTATGGCGAAAATGGTCAGCCACTATTCGAGCTTAATAATATCAAAGAAAAAAGATTTAAACTGGATCGCTCTTATTTCTCTACTGCAGGTTATATTAATTTTGAATTATACGCCGATGGCAAGCTGCTGGAAAAGCACAAGGTTTTCTTACCGAAGGATTTTTAAGGATTGGTTAAATGGTTGATACCCTAACTGCCCGACGGTGTCAGTGAAATACAAAATTCCTATCAGGAAGCCTTTCCCCGAACTCCATCTCCTCCTATTCGGCCTTCGCTTTTATTATTTTGCTATGTGTCTTTAGGCCATCCTTATCTATTTGAGCAATACGAACATATACATTTTCATCAAATTCATTTTCCAGAGTATAGCGCCCTTTTGTGCATCCGGTAATCATAAGGACGAAGCCGACAACGCCCAGCAGGACCGATGGTGACTTTCTTCTCTTATTTCTCACCAATAGAGCAAGTATTAAAAACAACACAGGAACTCCCAGGAAGCTGGTATTATATATCGTTTTTGAAAAAGCGTATTCAATTATGGTTTCAGAGTTACCATCTTTAGCTTTAGAGACCAAGCTACCCAGGCTGACAAAATTGAGGCCATCTTTTGACATATCCACTTCGAAGTGATCATTATTCATTTCGCTTAAAGTGGTCCAGGTTACAACCAATTTACCATTTCTAATAACAGCATTAAAATCATTAAAAATCACAGGTAAAGCTGCGGCACAAACGCCTCCGTCAGGAGCGCTATCAGTAATAGTCCAGCCCTTTGCAATTAAAGAGCTACGACCCGTACCGGTGGCACTGGAGTAAATGCGTGAACTGGCTCCCAACAAAATATTATCAGGCGTAACAGGATTAGAGCCCCAGCCATCAAGCGTGGCAGTATAATTCACACAATCCAATCCTGACCTACTTAACATATCTTCGGCAGTTAGTAATGCAGATAAATTCCAGTTACCCAGGTTCTGATTGAAGGCCTGGCTAAACATACTTCGCATACTAGTAACCTTGCTTGTTTTCCAACTACTTAAAGGTTGGTTGAAAAGTCTTGCGCCTGCAAACATTGACTCCATGGTAGTTACATTGCCTGTATTCCAATTATTCAAAGGCTGGTTAAAATTGATAGCATTGAGAAACATCAAATCCATGTTGACAACGTTTTCGGTGTTCCAGCCATTTAACGCTTGATTAAAAGAGTCAGCGTTACTAAACATCGATCTCATATTTAATACCTTACCGGTATTCCAGTTATTTAATGGTTGATTAAAAGCATCAGCATAGGAGAACATGCCATTCATCCGAGTTACATTGCCTGTATTCCAATTATTAAGTGGTTGATTAAAATTAACTGCACCAGAAAACATTGATTGCATGGTAGTAACTTTGTCCGTGCTCCAATTACCTATATTCTGATTAAATGCCCGCGCTCCTGCAAACATAAAATTCATATTTGTTACATTACCCGTATTCCACAACCCAATGGGTTGATTGAAGCTGGCAGCATTACTGAACATCCCAGCCATAATATTTACTTTTGATGTATTCCAGCTTCCGATATCCTGGTTAAAGCTGATAGCGTTAACAAACATACCAGTCATTATGGCAACGTTCGATGTATTCCAATCTCCGATATCTTGATTAAAAGAAGAGCAAGTGTGAAACATATTAGTCATGTTTACAACATTTGATACATCCCAGTTATTAAAATGGTTATTACCAGTTAACGCTGTACATTGATCAAACAACCCTGTGAGGTTTGTTATACTGCTAAGGTTGGGTACATCCGTTGCTGTTATATTCAGGTTCTTACATTGCCTAAATGCATTAATCAAATCACTCCATACAGTACTCCCCCATTGTTCCAGGGTTATAATCTTAAGGCGATCGGTAGTGTCAGAAACAAAGTTAAAATTGGTAAAATTTCCCGTGCCGGGAGATGCTGCAAGTCTCCAGGTTCCCGCTACAGGTACATTAACAACGGTAACGCCATTACCCGTTATAGTAAAAGCTGTTCCGGTTGTTGGCGAAACCGGGGATACTAAGATAGTATAATTGTTACCGGCTCCCGGAAAAACAATAGTGTTATGATTGTCGCTGTTATTGGTATTCCACACCGTAATAAACTCACCCTGCGCCAACAATTCTACAGCTCCTAATAAAAAGAAAAACGCTATCCCAAATCTGTTAATTAGGGTTCGATAAAAGATTTTACTCATAAGGTTCTTCATGCTTAGTTAGTTTTACTCATATTCAGGAGTTCAATCGCTGAAGTTTTTGCAAAAATAACAACGATTGACTACTACTAAATAAATATATAGAATTTACGACCAGTTTGTTTCAACAACGCTAGCCTTGCAGTTATGATTTATTGGTTTCCTAGTGTTTTTAGTTCTACGATATTTAGTGCTAGCCATCCATCATCTCTACTTCAAAAACTCTTTCAAAATTCCGCTTTACTTTTTCCTTTACTTCATTCATATCCACTTCACGGCCCAACTCTTTTTGCAGGGAAGTAACCTGTTTCCCCTGTATACCGCAGGGCACGATCATATTGAAATAGTTCAGGTCGGTGTTTACATTTAAAGCAAATCCATGCATGGTGATCCAACGGCTGGTACGCACACCTATGGCACATATTTTACGCTCGCGTCCTTTTTTATCGGGATCGAGCCACACACCCGTCTCACCCGCAGAACGCTCTCCCTGCAAACCATACTCAGCCAAGGTTAAGATAATCACCTCCTCAATATTGCGCAGGTATTTACCAATATCGGTGTAAAATTTCTCTAGATCAAAAATGGGATATCCCACCAATTGTCCGGGACCGTGAAAGGTAATATCTCCTCCCCGGTTGATTTTAAAGAAGTCAATGCCCAGTTTAGCCAGGTGTTCCTCGCTCATTAGAACATTGCCCATATCGCCGCTTTTGCCCAAAGTAAATACGGGTGGGTGCTCCACAAAAAGCAATTCATGACTGGTTTGAGGTTTTTCTGCCAGCCGGTCAATCTCGCCACTATCCTGCAATTCACGCAAACGTGTTTTAATGGACACATTCTCCTGCAATATATTTTCCTGGAAATCCCAGGCATCTTTATAGCGCATATTGCCTAAATCCCTGAACTGTACTTGTTGTTTCACCTTGCGTTCGATAATTTGAAATATGAAAAAGAGTAATAATTAATTGACTGATGTGTATCTTAATTAATTCCTATAAGCAACAAAAATAAACACAATCGGTTCAAAACACATTAGTTTACCTTTGCACGCAATGAACGAGGAAGAAATATTTACCGAGCAACAGGATGCGAGCGATGAGCTCTATCAGAAATTTGTATTTAAGACCGATCCGGGGCAGGAAGCCTATCGTATCGACAAGTTCCTGATGAATCGTATTGAAGGAGCTACCCGTAATAAAATACAGCAGGCTATACATAACAAAATGGTGCTGGTAAACGGTAGCGAAGTAAAACCTAATTTCAAAGTAAAAGGCAACCAGGAAATTGTTGTTTTTACCGATACAGCACCTGACGAGAATGAAATCGTACCTGAAAATATACCACTTAATATTTTCTACGAAGATGAGCAC
>JBCNOR010000556.1:0-3626 GCA_039593785.1 Niabella sp.
AACCAGTTGGATGCATTTCAATAAAATTGATGCCGGTTTAGTTATAATACCATATAGGCGTTCCGGGAATTGGTCGGCAACAGGAAACATTAGGTTGTTAGAGACCAGGTAGCCAAACTATAAGTGTCGCAATAATGACGCTGAGGTCAATGATACGGGTACCCGTATTACCTTTGATGAATACTCCTTAAAAACGCTTTCCAGCTCTCTTTTCCTCTTTTGTTGCCGGGACAGAGATTGACTCCCGAGCGAAATAGCTGGTGCCGGATGTCGTCTGTCTTTTCCTGTTGTATGCGCTTGTCAATTTCAAATTCTTTTAAGTAACCGGCTGTCATTTCTTCAAACGATAATACTTCTTTACCCCCGAAATCAGGAAGCAGGCCTCTAGCCGAATCTAAAGCCGTTGTTACCAGCAGCTCGGCGACTTCCTCCGTAGAAACAGATTGAAAATATAAGCCTGCAGGTATTGTTAACACTGCATGATCGGGGCCAGGAGCCTTAACAAGAGTTTCGATCATATTGAATACAAAATGGTGGAATTGAGTTGTTCTGAAAACAGTACAGGGAACCCCGCTGTTTAATAGTAAGTTTTCCACGGCAAGCTTTGCCTGGTAGTAAGGGTAATCTGTTTGATTCACCCCAACAATCGAAATATAAACCAGGTGCTTAATGCTACTGCCTGCGACAGCCTTTAATAGATTGTTCGTGCCTTCAATATCTACCTGATGGTAATTCCTGGGATTGCTGGCACAATGTATTATAATATCAGCATTCTGTATGGCCTCTTTCAACCCTGTATTCGCCACCAAATCTCCGGTATAAAAGGTTATGTTCTCATAATTATCTATCGGAATATCCCGTGAGGTCAAAATACCGGTCGGGTATCCTGTTGAGTTAAGTATATGTGCCACTTTTTGACCCAGATGCCCGGTTCCTCCTGTAATTAAAATGTTATCCATTATATTTTTTATATTACCAGTAATCACTTTAATACATTGCAGTATACCTTTTTTGTGTCAATCTAAAAAACAGATAAATATCTAAAGGCGCTTCCTTTCCTTTTTTAGTATAATCCGGATCGCCTTTTTATAGTCCCGCTCATAACTTCCGTCATCGGTTTGATTGTCGTAAATAACAATGCCTGAATCTTTAACCGTATCATCCTGTATAGTATAAAAGCTGGTCCAGATTTGGCCCGACATTACATAATTGGCTACCAGGTTATATTGGGGCAAGTAGGTTGGATTTTTAATGGCTTCAAAGCCTTTGATCTTTTTCAGTTTGTTTTGAGCTGTGTCAACCAGGTATAAGTAATAGGTCTGGTTGCTTCTTACATCAGAAATATTTTGTACTAAAATATCCGGTACTTTATCATTATTGAAGTCGGCAAACTCTACCTCCCGGGTTTGGCTGAAAACAGAATCTGAAAAAATCGTTTCATATTGTTCACCGGATAACCGGCTTACAGTGAATAAAACATTTGATGTGTTTTCGTCCTTATTGATTGAGTCAATAACAGCTAAGGTGATCCGATAATTTGTGTTGGGATATATCGAGTTGCAGTGGATGGTGTCATGTAACGGAACTGAAAATTTATTTTGCGCCACACTATTGACCGCCGATAGCAATAATAGGATAGAGACAATAAAAAACCTATACTTTAACATGACCGTTTTTATTCTTAAACTAATTGCGGTCATAATTGCCGCCGCCCTGGAGTTTGAGTTCTATATATACCAACCTTCCCGGTTGTAATCACATATCCCGGATAGATACAAAGATGCAAATTCCTGAATAATTGATCACTGCCGGGAGAACAAAAGTTAGCCAATCATTTTCCAAGTCGGCTGGTTGCGCCCCTATATTCTAATAACTAAGCTATTGCCTGCCCGGTTTTAACTTCCCCCGCCCGCACATAACGAGCTATGATCACGCCGGTAGATGTTACAATATGATCAGCTAACGTGTAGGATTTCGGAACTGCGGCTGTATCAAAAAGTCGCTTGCCTTCACCAAGCAAAACGGGATGGATTTTGAGCCGGAGCTCATCTGCCAGGTCATTGCTCAATAAAAGCTGCACCAGCTGGCTGCTGCCCCATACCTGTATGTCTGGCCCCGCCGATTGTTTGAGCTGTTGTATATCAGCAAGCGTTGTAATAAACCGGGTATTGTTCCACTCAGATTGCTTCCTGGTCGCCGATAATACGTACTTCTCTCCTTCGTTAATGCCCGGCCAGTAATCCTTATGTTGTGGCCAGTATTGCTCCCATATCTCAAAAGTTTTTCTTCCTAAAAGATAGGACGCAGGTTGCAGTTCTTCCTGAACTACCTTACCATACGCTTCGTCGCCATAAGGTGCTGTCCAGCCACCATATTTAAATCCACCCGACTCGTCTTCCTTCGGGCCGCCTGGCGCCTGAATAACGCCATCCAGCGTAAGCATAGACAAAACAATGATCTTTCTCATATTTATTACATTTATTGAAACATAAAGATCGTCTATAAGGCATAAGCGGGTAAAGGTGAAATATGACAAATGCAGGGGTTGTTGCGACAGCGTTTTGAATGCCGTTGTCATGTCCTAAAAAAAGTGGACAGTTTTATTATTAATAAACATTGTTTCAAATTTCATTAGTTTAATAAATGTTAACCTTAGAATTACACCGCCCGCGCGGCGAGCGCATATTCCTTAGTTTAATATACTACGCTGCATTGTGCAATTGTACAGGTATTTTTAAATTCAAAGACCAGTGGGGACGACGGTGATTATAACTGTATATGGCTTCTTTCACCGCTTTAAATGCTTCCTGCTTGTCCGCAAAGACACTGTCTAAAAGAAATTCCTGCTTTAAAATCCCATTCACTCTTTCAGCCTGTGCATTCTCGTAACAGTGATTCTCTTCGGTCATGCTGATTTCCATTCCAGCACTCTGTAGTGCTGATACATAAGCATCACAACAATACTGGATACCCCGATCGGAATGGTGGATCACGCCCTTGGTCGAACGATACTGCCTAATACTCATCTCCAGAGCCTTGAGCGCGCCTGCTATACCAAGGCTATCACTTAAATGCCAGCCTGTGATCTTTCGGGACCAGACATCTGTTTGCAAAAACAGGTATACAAAACCACTCTCCGTCCTCAAATAAGTAATATCGCTTACAATTACCTGACCCGGCCCCGTAAGTAATTTGTCTTTTACCTTATTCTCATACTTACGAAATCGATGATAAGAATCAGTTGTAGTTACATACCTTCTTTTCCTTCTTATCAGCAACTTCTGCTTGCGTAGTATATCAAAGAACTTATCGCGACCAACCTTATTGCCCTGCTTTATTAAATCGGCTTTTAATAATGAATAAAGCTTTTTACCGCCTATCATCGGTTGATAACACCGTACCGATCTCACCAAATCTACTACCGCTGCCTCTGTTAAATCTGATTGAACAACCGCTCCCAGCGACTTATAATAACCTGACCGGCTGTAACCAAAATACAAACACAGCTGACTTATTTTCTGACCTTTTTCATCACATCTACGGATGACTGCTGTGCGAAATTTTTTTTTACATCTGTATCATAATGCTCGTCCACTATCTCAATTAAGGTCTCCAAAGCTCGCTTC